>NZ_ML660182.1:666129-860121 GCF_007004735.1 Salinigranum halophilum | reverse complement strand
TCTTTGGCGCACTGCATCTGCACGCCCGCGTGGGTGTGGACGATTCCCTTGGGCTTGCCCGTGGTGCCCGACGAGTACAGCAGCATCGACTCCTGATTCGAGGGGAGCGATTTGGTGTCGTACGCGTCGTCTTGCGTCTCGACGGCGTCGGCGAACCACTCGTCGCGCTCTTGCCAGGGGATATCGACGTCGTCGCCGAGGCGGTCGTAGACGACCGTGTGTTCGACGTGGCCGGCCTGGTCGATGGCGTCGTCCGCACTCTCTTTGAGGGTGAGGGGCTTACCGCGGCGGTAGAAGCCATCTCCCGTAAAGAGGACCGAACACTCCGAATCCTCGATTCTCGTCGCCGTGGCGTCGACGCCGAAGCCAGAGAAGATGGGGACGGCGATGGCACCGACTTTGAAACAGCCGTAGAGGATGGAGATGACCTCGGGGACCATCGGCATGTAGAGGCCGACGGTGTCGCCGGTGTCGATGCCGACTGATTCGAGATAGTTGGCGACCTTGTTGGACTGGCGGGCGAGTTCGTGGTAGGTTATCTCTCTGACGTCGCCGGGTTCACCCTCCCAGATGCAGGCGACGGTGTTTCTCTTCTCGGCGTCGGATTCGGCGTGGCGGTCGACGACGTTGTGTGCGAGGTTGAGTTCGCCACCAGGGTACCACTCGGAGAACTGCGGGCCGTCGGAGTCGTCGCGGACTTGGTCGTACTCGGTGTAGAAGTCGATGTCGAGGTAGTCGGGGAGGGTGTCCCAGAACCACTCGACGCCGGAGTCGTCGACGCCTTCGAGATTGGTGGTCGTGCGTTCGATGAGTTCGTCGTAGTCGGCGATTCCATACTCGCGCATGAACTCGGAGACGTTGGTGGAGTCGACGAACTCCGCGCTCGGTTCGTGGACGATCTGGTCCGGGTCGGGTGCTGTCTGCATAGCGGACGCTGGTCTACGAACCAACCTAATCTTTCGGGAGGAATCCAAACCAACACTATTTTAAGAGATATTTGTGACCGCCGAAGCGCAATGTCGACAGGCACGAGTGAAACGGTAATACAGCGGTTCGGGAGTCGTATCGCCGACGGCGTCGAGCAGTGGATGCCGAGCCCGTTCCTCTTCGCGATCATCCTGACGTACGTCGTGTTCGTCGCCGGTGTCGTCGTGGAGGGAGCCTCGCCGGTCGCGATGGCACAGTACTGGCAGGACGGCTTCTGGGTGCTGTTGACGTTCGCGATGCAGATGGTGCTCATCCTCGTGACCGGGTACGCGCTAGCGTATCACCCGTGGGTCCAGGGGTTCATCGCGTGGCTCACCGGCCTCCCGAACGACGGCAAGCAGGCGGTCGTCCTCGTCGGCGCCATCTCGATGGTCGTCGCGTGGGTCCACTGGGGGCTCGGCCTCATCGTCGGCGCGGTGATGGCCCGGGAGATGGGTCGGCAGGCCAAAGAACGCGGCCTCTCGGTCCACTACCCACTCCTGTGTGTCGCCGGCTACATGGGCATGGGTCTGACGTGGCACTGGGGGCTGGCTGCCTCTGCACCGCTGTTGATGAACACGCCGGGGAACGTCTTCATCGAGCAAGGAATCGTCGAGGGCCTCATCTCCACCTCCCAGACGATCTTCCACCCGTACACGCTGGCGCTCGTCGTCAGCAGTATCGTCTACGCGTCGGTCGTGTTGTACCTGCTCGCGCCCCCGTCCGAGCAGTCCGACGCCATCACCGAGTACGTCCCGCAGAGCCAGCTGAGTTCGGCGAGCGCCGACGGTGGCGTCGATAGCGGCGAACCGGACGCGGAGACGGTCGGTGACCGCATCGACAACAGCCGGATCGTCGGCGGCGTCATCGCTCTGACCGGCGTCGCGCTCTCGGTCTGGACGTTCGCCCAGCAGGGCCTCGGGGCGCTCAACCTCAACGTCGTCAACTTCCTCTTCGTCTTCCTCGGCCTTGCGCTGTTCACGCGTCCGGCGGCGTATCAGGAGGCGTTCTCCGACGCGATTCCGGCGACGAGCGGCATCATCCTGCAGTTCCCCTTCTATGCGGGTATCATCGGGATGATGAACGCCTCGGGCCTGTCTGAGACGTTCGCCGAAGCGCTGGTCTCGCTGTCGACGCCGGCGACGTTCCCAGTCGTCGCGTGGGTCACCGCCGGTGTCGTCAACATCTTCGTCCCCTCCGGCGGCGGCGAGTGGACGGTCATCGGCACGACCATCCTCGCGGCCGCGAACGAACTCGGCGTCCCCGCCGGACAGGCGACCATCGCCTACGCCGTCGGCGACGCCCACACGAACCTGTTCCAGCCGTTCTGGGCGCTTCCCCTCCTCGGCATCACGGGCATCCGCGCCCGCGAGATGTTCGGCTACGCCGTGACGATGCTCATCCTGCTGATTCCGTTCCTCGCGGTGGCGCTGACGGTCATCCCGTACTGAGACACGCCTTCCACCGGCGGTAAACCCTTTTACGACGCCGTCGTTAACTCCTTGGCATGTACGTCCGGGATGCCAAAAACAGAGAGGAGGTCTGGTTGCTCGACCACATCGAGGCGATGGGCCTGGACGACGCGGCGTTCCGGTCTCGCGACTACGTCGTCGCGCTCGACGAGGAGACGAACGAGAAGGCGGGGTTCGGCCGGCTCCGCGTTCACAAGACAGACGAGGGCGACTACTGCGAGCTCACCGGCATCGGTGTCCTCGACGCGTGGCGCGGTCAGGGTGTCGGCGCGCACGTCATCGAGCGACTCGTCGAGAAGTCCGGTGACGCCGGGTTCGACGTGGTCTACTCGTTCGCGCTCGAACCGACGTACCTCGCCCAGTTCGGCTTCGAGCCGGTCCCGACCGGGGAGCTACCCGCACCCATGCGCACTCGGCTGGCGGCGAAACGCGAGACGATGACCGGCGACATCGTCCCGATGCGGCTCTCGCTCGAACAGTTCGAGATGCCGGAGCGCCTCCGCGAGGCGTTCAAGATGGCCGTCTCGGTCGACGACGAGAGCACGCCCGAAGAAGCACCTGAAGACTTCGGTATCGACCCTGAGAGCGCGACCTACAAGTACGACACCGGACGCTGAACTCAGGTTCGGTCTTCGAGGAAGTCCGTACTGAAGACGATCCACGCCAGCACCGAACAGAAGAGGATCGGCGGCAGGATAGCGAGCCCCCACAGCGGCTCGATTCCCCAGAACAACAGGAGGACCACGTCCGCGAGCCCGATACCGAGGAACGGTAACACGGCCAGGGCGGCGCGCTTGCGGTTCTTCCCCGTCTCTTCGACGAGCGTGGTGGACATACCCGTACTCGGGAGCGAACCGACAAAAGCAGTCCGCTCCGACCGCTCGATCAGTCCGGCCGGTCGGTGTCGCCGACGTCGTCGAACCGCGAGGCGAGCGTGACGAGGCCGAGCAGCACGCCGAGCGAGACGAGCGCGAGCACCATCCCGTAGAGGGTCATCGTCGCCGGCGTGGTCGGGATGTCGAACCCACCGAACACCGTAATCGTCGGTGCGACGCTCGCCCCGTTCGCCCCGACGAAGAAGCCGATGCCGCCGGCGAGAAGCACCACCGCTACGACGATGACGAGGAAGATGCGACGACCGTCGGTACTGTCGTCTGCCACAGGAGTCACGGATAGAGGTTGGGAAGCGACGGTATAGACCCTTTCTTCCTCGACCGCCGGGCGTCCCCGAGAGACCCCGAGATATTTGACCGGCAGCGTCGAAGCCCCGCGTATGACGGATACGACGCCGCCGACCGACGCCGACCTCGTCGACGCCGCCCGCGAGGTGCTCGCCGACGCGTACGTCCCGTACTCGGAGTACCGCGTGGGCGCAGCGCTGCTCACCGGCGACGGGACGGTCTACACCGGCTGTAACATCGAGAACGCCAACTACTCGAACAGCCTCCACGCGGAGGAGGTCGCCATCGCGGAGGCGGTCAAGAACGGGCACGACGACTTCGAGCGCATCGCCGTCTCCTCCGGCGTTCGCGACGGCGTCACCCCCTGTGGCATGTGCCGGCAGACGCTCGCGGAGTTCTGCGACGACGACCTGGTCGTCGTCTGTGACGAGGGCGACGAGCGGACGGCGTACACCCTCGGCGAGCTCCTCCCGAACACCATCTCGCTCGACACGCTCGATGCGGCGGAACGGACGACGCGGGACGACGCCGACTGACGTCCAACCGAAGTCGAACCGAATGCGGACCGAAGTCGAACCGGAGCGCCGGGAGTGGCCGGAGCAGAAGTGACAGACGGAAAGCCGACGAGGTGAGGATGCGGTGGAGGGCCGAGGGCCGACGTCAGCGGGCGTAGTCGTGTCCGACGGTCAACGCGAGGACGTTGCCCGCGAGGACCGCGATGAACGGGAGGAGTTCGCCGGGCCCGACGCCGCCGGAGAGGAGCGGGAGATACGCGACCGGGAAGACGACGGCGAGCCAGAAGGCGAGCGCTCGCACCGTCTTCGAGGCGAGCACGGGGAGTCGGGCGAGCGTGCTCGTCGTGAGCGTGGCGAACCGTGGGGACTGAGAGTGGGCACCGGACATGGCCACTTCTCCCTACGACGGAGACCACGATATAACGAGGAGAGCGTTGGCTCGATTTCACTCGAGTTCCGGACCGTTCAGCCGTCGGCGAGACGGTTCATCGGCCCACTGAAACGTTTCACGACTGTTTCTCCACGCCCGAGACCGTTTATCGGGGTTTATGAGGCTGTCTCGGCGTCGCTGTCTGCGCGTCTTCGGACGGAGACGTAACCGAGGCCTTCTTGCCCGCCCCGCGGGTGCGTTCGGACATGACTAACGGCTCCACGCTGCGGACGGACGGTGGCGCGGACGAGGACGACGAGGGACTGACGTACGCCGACAGCGGCGTCGATATCGAGGCGAGCGAGGCGGCGACGGCCGCGCTCGTCGCCGCCGCGGGCGACACCGGCGCGGGCGACTACGCCGGCCTGCTCGACATCGGCGACCGCTACCTCGCGCTCGCGACCGACGGCGTGGGAACGAAGCTCCTCGTCGCGGAGGCGCTCGGCGACTACTCGACGGTGGGTATCGACTGCATCGCGATGAACGTCAACGACATGGTCGCCGCGGGGGTCCGTCCGGTCGCCTTCGTCGACTACCTCGCCGTGGACGAGCCGAACGAGACGTTCTCGGCGCAGGTCGGTGAGGGACTCAGCGCCGGGGCCGAGGAGGCCGACATCGCGCTCGTCGGCGGCGAGACGGCGGTGATGCCCGAGGTGGTGAAGGGGCTCGACCTCGCGGGGACCTGCGCGGGCCTCGCGGCGAAGGACGCGCTGTTCGACGGGGAGGCACAGCCGGGCGACGCAATCGTCGGCTTCCGCTCGTCGGGCATCCACTCGAACGGGCTCACGCTGGCGCGGACGGCGGCGACCCGTCGCCACGAGTACACCGACCCCTACCCCCTGGAGACGCCCGACGACGAACCCGACTACGAGAGCGTGGGCGAGGCGCTCCTCGAACCGACGCGAATCTACACCCACCTGCTCGACCCGATGCGGGACCACGGCGTCCACGCTGCCGCACACGTCACCGGCGGTGGCTGGACGAACGTGACCCGGATGGGCGAGTACCACTACGTCGTCGACGACCCCTTCGACGCTCACTCGGTCTTCACGTTCGTCCAGGAGGAAGGCGACGTGAGCGACGAGGAGATGCACCGGACGTTCAACATGGGTACCGGGTTCGTCTGTACGCTTCCCCCGGAAGCGGCCGAGGAACTGGCCGCCGAAACCGACGGACGGGTCATCGGCCACGTCGAAACGGGCGACGGCGACTCGTGCGTCTCCGTCCGCGGGCTGACGCTCTGAGAGCTGGACCGTCCCCCGCGGACATCGGACCGTTCTTTAGGGTCGACGCGGGTGCGTCGAACATGACCGACTCGCCGCCGTCGCCGACGGGCTTCCCGGTGCTCGGCAACACGGTCGCGTTCGCCCGCGACCCGTTCGGGTTCGCGAGCCGCGCAGTCGACAGGTACGGCGACGTCGTCGACCTCGACGTGCTCGGGACCGACGGCCCCTACGTGCTCGCTCACCCAGACCACGTCGAGCGCGTACTCGTCGACGACCGCGACTCGTTCGAGAAGACCGACGACTTCACCGAGGCGTTCGGCCAGGGGCTCCTCGCCGTCGAGGGCGAGGCGTGGACGCGACAGCGTGAGTTCCTCCAACCGCTGTTCTACCGGGAGGCCGTAACCGGCTACGCCGACACGATGGTCGACCAGATCGAGCGCCGCGTCTCGCGATGGGAACCGGGTGAGAGGCGCTCACTCCGCGACGAGATGAAGGCACTCACGCTGGAGGTCCTCTTCGCCACCCTGTTCGGTCGCGAGCTCTCCCTGGCGGGCGACGACGCTCGACTGCGGGCGGCCGCTGGCGGACTCAACGCCCGGTTCGTACCAACCTCGTGGGCACTCCCGGAGTGGGTCCCGACGCCGAGTCGACGGCGGTTCGAGCGAGCACGAGAGACGCTCCGCGAGGAGGTCCGCCGACTCTGGCGCGAGCGCGTGGCGGACGAACCAGGCGGGGACCTGCTGTCACTGCTCACGACGGCGAGCGACGGGGAGGACTATCCGACCGGCGGCGAGGAGATCGAAGACCAGCTCGTGACGATGGTGTTCGCGGGGCACGAGACGACGGCGCTGACGCTCACGTACGCGTGGTATCTCCTCGCCCGGCATCCCGCGGTGGCGGCACGCGTTCGCGACGAGGTCGACGCGGTCGTCGGCGACGGGCGTCCCCGGGCGGCCCACCTGGACGACCTCGTGCTCACCGGGCGCGTCGTTCGCGAGGCGATGCGGCTCTATCCGCCGGTCCACACCATCCCACGACGAACGACGCAGTCGGTCGATGTCGGCGACTACCGGCTGCCGGCCGGGGCCGAGGTCCACGTCTCGGCCTTCCAGATTCACCGGAGCGAGCGGTTCTACGACGACCCCCTCGCGTTCCGTCCCGACCGCTGGACGGACGGGGAGCAACCGCGGTTCGCCTACCTGCCGTTCGGTGCCGGGCCGCGGCGCTGTATCGGGAGACAGTTCGCACTGGTGGAAGCGACGCTCGCGGTCGCACGTATCGCCCAAGAGTACCGTCTGGCGTACGCCGGTGAGGGCGAGGTGGCACTCGCCCCCGAGATGACGACCCAGCCGGCAGGACCGGTTCCGGTGCGGATTCGAGCCAGAGCGTAACCGTCAGGGCATCTGCGCGGCGATGTCGGCGTCGGTGATGATGCCTACCGTCGTTCCGTCCTGCATGACGAGGACGGCGTCGTGGCGGTCGAGGTAGCTGTCGACCTCCTCGAGCGTCGCGTCGGGTTCGACCGTCGTGAACGACTCGCGCATCACCTCGGCCACGGGGAGGTCGGTGACGTTGTCCTCGTGGACGTGTCTGATGTCGCTGTTGGAGATGAACCCACGCGGGCGGCCGTCGAGGATGACCGGGAGCTGTGAGAACCCCTCCGCGAGCATCCGGTCGCGCGCCTCGCGCACCGAGTCGTCCGGCGAGACCGAGACGACGCTCTCGTTCATGACGTCGGCCGCGCGCACGACCTCGCCCTCCGCCTCGTTGAGCGCGTTGACGATTCGGCGCAGCGTCGAGAGTCGCGGGTCGACGTCGTCGCCCTCGATGCGGGCGATGAGCGGCTGGGAGACGTCGGCCATCTCCGCCAGCGCGCTCTGGGTCAGTTCGAGCGACTCCCGGCGGTCTTTCAGTTCCTGCGGGGTCGGGAGCTCCATACCGACGTATAACCAGAGGTAATGACTAAAAGGTTGTGGGACCTTACTCGTCGGCGTCCTCTGCGGTCTCGACGATGTCGATGACCGAGAGGGGGACGTCACGGAGGGCGCCACCGACCTCGCTCTTGGCGATGCGCGCGGCGTGCTGTTCACTGTCGGCGTTGAACACTTCGATTTCGAGGTCCAGCCCGACCAGCGCGGTGTTCGCAGCGATGAAGGCCGAGTCGAACCCTTCACCGCAGAACGGACAGCCGGTGAGGCCGATGTTCACGTCGACGAACTCTTTGTTCTTCTCGTTCAATCGCTTGCCGGCCTCGCTGACGGCGACGCCGATGGCGTCGTCGACGTCGTCGACGTCGCGCACGAGCCACGCAGCCTCGAGAGCGACGAGATAGTTGCTCATACCACTCCATCGAGGCTCGGGCTTTCGTCTCTTGCGGTTCGACCGCCGCGTGAGTGTGGCTCTCTGTCGTGACTGTCGTTGTCTGCCGTGCTACTGTGGGCGTGAGAGAAGCGCACGTCCTGTCGATTACGCCCATAACTTATCGGAATACTCGCCGTGAGTGACCCCATCGCTACGGTACTCATCCTCGATATTCAGACGGAGTTGTGTCTACTACAAGCTCAGTTTAATCGCACGACTGCGGAGGGGTGCCTTCGAACGACGAGGGAGAAAGCTTATATCCTGGAACGACTCGGGAGCGAAGTACGCAGATGATAGAGACCACGTATCGCGCTGGCCTGCTGGTCGCGTACCAGTTCGCCGTCTTCGTCGGCATCGTCCTGATGCCCGTAGCCCTGCTCGCCCGTCAAGTGGGTGTCACTCTCCCGGTCGGTCACCTCGTCCAGACGCTCGACGACGCCTACACGAACGCCACCGACAACGCCGACGCGCGCTGAGCGCCGCTCGACTGTTCTCGACTGTGACTTCGCCGCCGAGCGACGCGTCGGCGTGACGTCCCCGCGCCAGTCGTCGACTCGGCGGGCCGAGGCGGCAACGGCGGGGGGAAGGACTGCATTTATCAGCGCTGGACGACAAGGACCGTCAATGCGTACCCCCACTCACGACGACTTCTCCGGCGGGTTCGACTCAGGAAACAGTCGACCGGTGTTCGGCCCGGAACTCGGCGAGTTCCCCAACGCCGACCAGCGCCGACAGTCGGGCGACTCCGAGGAGACGAAAGAGATGAAGACCGGGACGACCACCGTCGGCCTCAAGACGGAAGACGGCGTCGTCCTCGCGACGGACATGCGCGCCAGCGCGGGCTACATGGTCGCCTCGAAGGACGTCCAGAAGGTCGAGGAGATTCACCCGACCGGTGCGCTCACCATCGCCGGGTCGGTCTCGGCGGCCCAGTCGCTCATCCGCTCGCTGAAGGCGGAGGTGAGCCTCTACGAGTCCCGCCGCGGTGAGAACATGAGCATGCAGGCGCTGTCGACGCTTACGGCGAACTTCCTCCGCTCGGGCGCGTTCCTCATCGTCCAGCCCATCCTGGGTGGCGTCGACGAGGACGGACCGCACATCTACAGCATCGACCCCCTCGGCGGCACCACCGAAGAGGAGTACACCGTCACCGGGTCGGGGAGCCAGTACGCGCTGGGTGTTCTCGAACAGGAGTACACCGACGAACTCTCCATCGAGGAGGCGAAGACCATCGCCGCCCGCGCCATCAAGAGCGCCGTCGAGCGTGACCTCGCGTCCGGGAACGGTATCAACGTCGCCGTCGTCACCGAGGACGGCGTCGACATCACCCGGCACAAGGACTTCGCGGAAGTCCTCTAAGTCGGCCTGCGCCCCTTCCGTCTCCCGACACCCGCCGCCCAGTGTCTCGCGCTTCCAACCGGTCCATCGTTCGTGAGCCACCGGCTCGGTCTGGTCGTCGATAGACGGTTCCGACGTCACGTCACTGGTGCACGACACCGACGCCGACCTGCTCAGATCCAGTCGGTGAAACAGCCCTCTAACAGCGTCTGCTTCTGCCGTTCGATGTACGACCGCTGCATTCCGGCCACCGCCGCCTCGAACGACTCGCCGTCGTCCAGTCGCGTTCGGACGCGACTCCGCTTCCACGCGGCCGGCGTCGTCGCCGTCTCGACGCGTCGGCGGAGCGGGTCGATGTAGTACGCCGCCTCCGCGGCCGAACAGCCCGCGGACTCGAGGCCGTCGGCAGCGTGGGCGAGGAGGTCGTCGTACAGTTCGCCGGTGTTGGTCGTGACGTCACCGGCGTTCGTCACCCAGGTCAGGTCGGCGTCGAGTCCCTCGCGGGCGGCGGCGTAGAAGTTCTCCTTCGCCGTCTCCCAGTCGAGGCCTTCGACCGGGTGCGCGCGCCGCGGGAGGCTCTCCATCAGCCCGGCGAAGGCAGCCTGAAACGCGATGGAGTCGCGCACCGTCGGCTGGGCCGCGATGGGACGGAACTCGATGCGGGCGTTCGCCGCCGAGCGGGTGGGCCCGTCGAACACCGGCCGGACCCACCGCCAGTAGGTTCCGTGCTTGCGTCGGAGGGTGGCGAAGCGGTCGTCGTAGCGGTCGCCGCCGGAGACTGACATGGGAACGACGCTCGGGTCCTGGGCCACGCGGTCGACCGCCTGCTCGACGGTGTCGACGTCGCGAGGGAAGCGGACCTTCTCGGAGTCGGTCGTGTTGAGTACCGATTCGAACACCGTAATCCGGCCCTCGTCCCAGCCGTCGGCGAGAATCTCCTCCGCGGTGGCGTCCTCGTCGTAGAGGTCCGGTGGGAAGAACGGGGAGTTGACGGCGAGCGAGAGCAGCGGACCGGCCACCCGTAGCGCGTACGCGAAGTGTTGGGGCAGGTCGGCGGCGTGGGCCACCTGGTAGTGCGGTTGGATGGACGTGATGAGGCTCTCGGGCATCACCGTCGGGGCCTCGAACGAGAGGTGCGGGGCGTCGATGCCCATCGAGTCCGGGGCGTTCGGCCCGTTCGCCATCGCGTGATAGCGGACGGCGTCGCTCATGTTCGTCGCGATTCGGACCCCGTCGACCTCGATGGCGTCGGTGAGATACTCGCGGGCCGTCTCTCCCGCGGGCGGGATGGTCCAGAGCGCGTCGCTCACGAGTCGCATCCCCTCGGCGCGGGCGCAGTCGAGCGCGGCGGCCAAGCGGGCCTTCACCTCGGACTCTTGGGCCTGGAGTCCGTAGGCCGACAGCGGCTGTGGCGAGGTGGTCATCTCGGCGTTGTGCAGACCCAGTTCCTTCTCGAAGCCGATGAGTTCGAGGAGGCGTCGAGGGACGCGCGTGAGTGCGTGTACCTCGTCGTCGGCGCGCCAGCGGCCGTCCGCGACGGCGTAGAACTCGTACTCGAAGCCGACGATGGCCTGGTGGTTGTCGAACACGCCGTCGCGAAGCCCCTCCTTTACTACCTCGGCGTCGGCCCGCGCCTGTGCCTCGAACGCGTCAGCGTCGACGTCGAGGACGTCTCTGACACGGTCCGCGAGGTCGGCAGTCATACTCCCCGGTTTCTCCTCGGACCCCTTGAACGCGCCGCATCTCGAGAGTCCACGCGGTCCCAAGAGCAAGAGCAAGGGTTTATTCACGTCCTCCCGGAGGTGTGAGCGATGACACCCACGCAGTCGATGCGGTTCGACGCGTTCTGCGAGCGGCTCTCGCGACTCGAGTCGGTGTCGGCCGACACCGACGTCGTGGCGGCGGTAGCGGCGCTGTTCGCGACCGCCGACGCCGACCTTCCCACGGCGGCGCGGTTCGTCCAGGGGCGCGTCTTCCCCGCGTGGGACGCGACGACGCTCGACGTCGGCCCACGACTCTGCTACGCCGCCCTCGCCCGCGCGGCCGGCCCGAACGTCTCGGGCGACGACGTCGAATCCCGGGTCGCCGAGACCGGCGACGTCGGCGACGTCGCGGCCGGGTTGGACCTCGGGAGCCAGCAGGGGCTCGGGGCGTTCACCGACGGGGCTTCGTCGAGTCTCACCGTCGCGTCCGTCGACGACGAACTCCGCGCGCTCGCCGAGAGCGCAGGCGACGGGAGCGCCTCGCGGAAGGAGGACCGACTCTTCGGCCTGTTCAACCGGTGTACACCCGCGGAAGCTCGCTACCTCGCTCGCCTCGTCCTCGGAGCGATGCGCGTCGGGGTCGGCGAAGGGACCGTCCGCGACGCGACGACGGCGGCCTTCGAGGTCCCGGTCGACGCGGTGGAGCACGCGTTGCAGGTCTCGAACGACTACGGCCTCGTGGCCCGGGTCGCTCGCGACGAGGGCGAACGGGGGTTGCGGGAGCTCTCGCTCGCGGTCGGCCGCCCCGTGCAGGCGATGCTCGCACAGGCGGGGACCGCAGAGGAGGCGCTCGAGGCGTGGGAGACGGTCGCGGTCGAGACGAAGTTCGACGGGGCGCGGGTCCAACTGCACCACACCGACGACGAGACGTGGGCGTTCTCCCGGAACATGGCCGACGTCACCGACGCCCTGCCCGAAGTGAGGGAGTTCGCCGACCGCGCCCTCGGCTGTCCGGTAATCCTCGACGGGGAGGTCGTCGCCGTCGACGACGACGGTGCGCCCCTGCCGTTCCAGGAGGTCCTCCGGCGGTTCCGCCGAAAGCACGACGTCGAGCAGGTCAGGGAGGAGGTCGGGCTCGCGATACGGCTCTTCGACTGCCTCCACGCCGACGGGGACGACCTCCTCGACGCGCCGTTCGAGACGCGACACGCCCGCCTCGAATCAGTCGTCGACGACCCGAACGTGGTCTCGAAGCTCACGCTCGCGTCGGACCTCGAGACCGTCGAAGCCCACGAGGAGCGGGCGCTCGGTGACGGCCACGAGGGGATCATGCTGAAGAATCCCGCGTCCCCGTACACGCCGGGGCGACGCGGGAAGAACTGGCTGAAACGCAAGCCCGACGTGGAGACGCTCGACCTCGTGGTGACGGGCGCGGAGTGGGGGGAAGGCCGCCGCGCGTCGTTCCTCGGGACGTTCGAGGTGTCCGCTCGGGTCGAAGCGGGTGACAGCGCACGGTTCGCCCCCGTCGGAAAGGTCGCGACGGGCATCACGGACGAGACGCTCGCAGACCTCACCGAGCACCTCGAACCGCTCGTCGAGTCCGAGTCGGGGAAGGCCGTCGATATCCACCCGGACCTCGTCCTCGAGGTGGGCTACGAGGAGATTCAGGCCTCACAGACGTACGAGTCGGGGGCGGCGCTGCGCTTTCCCCGCCTGGTCGCGATTCGCGAGAAGCCGCCGGCGGAGGCGGACACGCTCGCGCGGCTCCGCGCGTTGAGCGGCCGCGAGTGAGGCGGAATCCGGTCGATTAAGTCCTTCGCGACGCCTCCTCTCACGCATGACGATTCGCCACGACGGGCTCACGGTCGACTGGCTCGGGTACGCGACGGTTCGTATCGAGACGCCGGACGGCTTCGTCGTCTACCTCGACCCCGGGCGGTACGGCGTCCTCACGGGCGAGTGGACGAGTGACTCGTCCGACGCCGCGGCCGCTCATCCCGAACCGACCGACTACCACGCCCGCGACGCCGACCTCGTCTGCGTCACCCACGGCCACCACTACGACTCCGACGGCGTCGAACGGGTCGCGAGCGAGGACGCGACGGTAGTCGTCCACGAGGCGGTCAGTGCGGACGAGCTCGACCGCGACGCAGACGCTCCCGAATCCCTCCCGTACGACGTCGTCCGCGTGAGCGACGACGACCACCGGGTCGTCGCCGGCGCGGACGGCGGGAGCGTCGACGTCTGGACCGTCGCGGCGTACAACGACCCCGAGGGGCCCTACACTCGCGCCGACGGCTCTGTCGTTCACCCCCGCGGCGAGGGCTGTGGGTTCCTCCTCTCGCTCGACGGAACCACGGTGTTCTGGCCCGGTGACTCCGACGCCCACGACGGCTTCTCGCGTCTCGACGTGTCGCTCTTCCTCGCGAACATCTCCGGCTCCGTCTGCATGGACCGCCACGACGCGGCCGACCTCGCCGCGGCGCTCGACCCCGACCTGGTCCTCCCGGTCCACTACAACACGCTCGACTTCCTCGAGGCGGACTCCGGTGCGTTCGCGAGCGACGTGGCGAAACGCGGCGTCCCCGTCGTGTTGGACGAGCGCTGAGACGGCCTCACTCGACCTCGACGCCGACGCCCTCGGTGTCGTCGGTGTCGTCGGTGTCGTCCGTCCACGGTGCCTCCTCGGCGAGCGTGGGGTCGGCGGACCAGTCGGGAGAGGTCGTGTACGCGATGCCCGCCTCGTCGAGCATCTGTTGTAGCACGGCGTTCCCCCGCGGGACGTCGATACCGAGATGTTCGAGGTGCTCTTCGGGGTGTTCGGCGGGCTCGGGCTCGAAGTGGGCCGTCAGTTCTAACCCGTCGGGGTCGTCGTGGCGGTAGCCGCGGATGTGGACCTGCCACCAGGGCAGGTCGGGGTACGCGGGGACGTGCGCCCACTCGACGCGTCGGAGGTTCAGGATCTCCCCCCGGAAGCTGTAGGACATCTCCCAGCCGGGCTCGAAGTGGTGTCTCCCGAAGAACTCCTGGGCTTCGCTCTTCGTCAGTTCCACCACGAGGTACGGGTTGTCGGTCTTCTCGTGGGTGAAGACGGTCTTTCGGAGCCACCAGTACACCCGAAGGAGCTGTTCGGCGACGTCCGGAACGGCCTTGAGCCGCCCCGGGTCGGTGCTGAGGTGTTCGGTACCACGGGACATACATAGAGGGAGGGGTCCCGAGAGGATGAAGCTGTCTGTCGTCGGAGAGGAACGTCCGAGCGGTGTGCGTCAGCGTCAGATGACGCTCATCTCGTCGAGTCGTTCGGGGAGATACGTGTCGGTCACGAAGTCCAGGCCACGAGACGCGAGCGCCTGCTGTTCGGCCTTCTTGCCGATGTCGAGTTGCAGCTCGATCTGTTCTTCCCAGTAGTCCGTCATGAACCGGGGGTCGTCCAGTTCGGACTGGAGGGCGTTGACGTCCGAGTCCGAGAGCGGGTCGGTCGGGAGGTCGTAGTCGACGATGTCCTGCGGCTGGATGCCGATGAACTCCGCCTCGGGGGTCGCGAGGTACTCCGAGAGGTGCGCGGACTTGATCGAGCCGTAGGCGACGGAGCCGAAGATGCGGTAGCTCCAGGGGTCGCCGTCGGTGAACACCACGACGGGGACGCCGAGTTCGTCGTGCAGGCGCTTGGTGATGCGTCGGGTCGCGCGGGCTGGTTGGCCCTTGAGGTGGACGACGAGGACGTTGTACTGCTCGTCGAAGCCGTTCTCTACTAACCTATCTCGCATCCCACCGGTCTCGACACAGAGGACGAAGTCGATGTCGTGCTCCAAGAACTCGATGGTGTCGGGGTTGTTCGGAATCTGGTAGCCGCCCTCGCCGACGTCCTTCTGACAGTGAATCTCGCGCTCGCCGCGGCGGGTCTGCTCGCGGAGCTTCAGCGGGCCCATCAGCGTCGCGCCCGACTCCTCGGGCCGCATGTGGAAGTCCTCCCGCGTCACTTTGGAGACGATTTCGAGGTCTTCGACCAGCTGATTCGACTCGTCCTGGTCGGAGAAGTGCGCCTCCTCGGAGTCCCACGACTCCGAGAGGTAGTACAGCTCACGCAGGGTCGACGAGCGGCCCTCCTCCAGCTGGCGGGCGAGGAACTCGATGGTGTAGGCGGCCTTGAGCAGCTTCCGTGCGCCCCTGACGGAGTTCGCAGAGCGCGTCGAGGTGCGGTCGCCGTACTTCCACACCTTCGACGCCTCGTCGTACTCGATGTTGCTCTTCGTCCGGGTGGGCAGGGTCATCTCGGGGACCTCCCCGCCCTGGAACTGGTCGTAGAACTCCGCCGCGAGGTCGATGAGGCGCTCGCGCGCCAGGTCGTCGTTGAGTTTCGTCTGAGACATTTACGTGTTCACCGTGAGTTTCTCCGCCTCGACGCCGTCGACGGCGATGTCGAAGTCGGTGTCTTCGGGGAGTGTGTAACTGAGCTTCGCTGTCTCGCCCGCGGGGACCGACGGGGACCACTTCACGAACCACTCGCCGTCGAGGTCGACCACCTGCGCGTCGCCGTTGACTCCGTTCGGTTCGGCGGCGAGGATGTCGGTGACCTCCGGCTGTTCCGCCCGCCCGGAGTAGTTCTCCACGACGAGCGTCACGGTGTCCCCCTCGACCACGCGCTCGACGCTGACGTTGTTCATGATGCGAGCGAGCGCGCCGTCGATGTTCGGCCGCTCCCGACCCGTCACCTCCGAGAGCTTGTCCGCCATCTCGGGGAGAATCTTCCCGAGGACTTCCTGTTTCTTCCGGCGCTTCTGCATCGACCGCCGACGGTTGAGGTACGACTTCAGCTCCCGGGCGGCCTCTCGGATGGCGAGTTCGACCTCGTCTTCGATGGCCGGCACGTTCGCGACGGCGTCCTTCGACTCGCTCGTGAACGGGACGTTCGTCGAGGCGACGTGGACCATGACCACCGCGGGGCCGTTCGGAATGCCCGAGCCGCCGGGCTGGTCCAGCCCGTAGTTGCGCCAGCCGATGTCCTTGACGACGCCCGTGATAGCACAGGCCCCCTGCTGGTAGACGAGGGGGACGCGGTTGGCGAAGCGCAGGAGGTCGACGGAGCCCTCGGCGGCGAGTTCGCCGCCGTAGGCGATGCCGGCCTCGACGACGAACGGGTCGCCGGCGTGGACCTCGGCGTCGCGCGTCGCGGCGGCGTAGAAGTCCGCGTCGAACACCTCACGCAGGCCGGCCTCGATGAGGTCGTCTGAGATGGGTGACAGACACGTCGTCGGGGGCGCGAGGATGTCCGTCTCGCGCATCGCCTCCAGGAGGGCCCGCGCACAGTCGCGGTCGTCGATGACCTCCTTCACCTTCGGCGGGTCGTCCGGGACGGTCTGCGCTCGCGACCAGACGGACTCGACCACGTTCTCCCGGGCCGTCTGCCCGAAGGTGACGTCGTCGTACTCGACGGTGTCGTCCGCGGCAGCGTCGACGAGCTCTGTGAGGCCGCGGTGGGTGAGTCGGTGGCGACCGTCGTCGAGCGCCGACACCTTCCGCGCCAGGCGTTCTGCCATCCCCTGCTTCGTCGCGTCGTCTTTCCGGGTCGAAGTCACCTCGTCGACGATGGCGTAGCAGTCGGCCGTCAGCCGGTCACCCCCGTCGGTCTCCGTCTCCTCGGCCCCGTCCCCACCGACCCCGGTCACGGCCGCCCAGACCGCCGTGACCGTGTTCTCCCTCACGGTCGAACCGAACCGGGTTCCCGTCTCCGACTCGACCTCGTCGGCGCAGGTGTCGACGACGGCCTGGACCTCGTGGTGTGTGATTCGCTCGTGGTTCGAGACCACGTCGGCGATTCGGTCGGCGAAGTCGGCCGTCGCGTCGGCGCCCTTGTTCGAGACCGCCTCGTCGACCACGGCGACGAGGTCGACGCCCTCGTGGGTTCCGGGCGGTGTCCACGACAGTTCCCGCCCGAAGTGACGGTCGCGGAAGTTGTCGATGACCTTGCTCGCGGTCTTCTTGCCCACCCGGGTGAACTCCTCTTGGAGGAAGCCCGAGACGGAGTACGACTCCGTCGCGGCGAGCATCTTTCGGAGGGTGCCGAGTTCGACGCCGTGAGGGTGCGGACGGATCTCTTCGGTCGGCTCGGGCAGTTGGTCCGTCGCCCGCTCGAACTTCATCGGCTCGTCGAGACCGGGTTCGCGGAGTTCGAGCCGCGCGTGGGGGTTGACGACGGCGGTGTGTCTGATGTAGTCGTGGAGTTGCGTCCGGGCGCGCATGTTCGCCTCCATCTCCAGTTCGATGCGCGTCCCGTGCGAGCGGTCCCACGACGTCTCGCGCGACGCTTTGATCTCGGGCTCGTTGGTGTCGGTGTCGATGACGAGTTCGAAGTACTGCGCCTCCGGCTTCCCCTGCGTCCGACTGGTGACCCGCGCGGGCTTCCCCGAGGTCAGCTGTGAGTAGAGGACCGCCGCGGAGATGCCGATACCCTGCTGGCCGCGCGACTGCTCGCGGGCGTGAAAGCGAGAGCCGTAGAGGAGCTTCCCGAAGACCTTGGGGACCTGTTCTTTCGTGATGCCGGGGCCGTTGTCCTCGACGACCAGCCTGAGATAGTCGTCGACCTCCCGGATCTCGACGTAGATGTCGGGCAGGATTTCGGCCTCCTCGGTCGCGTCGAGGGCGTTGTCGACCGCCTCCTTCACGGCGGTGACGAGCCCCCTTGCGCCCGAGTCGAACCCGAGCATGTGCTTGTTCTTCTCGAAGAACTCGGCGATGGATATCTCTCGTTGGCCTTTGGCCAACTCCTCGGCGATATCCTTGTCTCCCTCGCCGAGTGTCGACTGTATCGAGGTCATCGTCTGTCCACCCCTTCCGTACCGACCGTTAAGAACTCTCCGCTGGTACGGTGAAAGTAAAATCGTGGGGCTCACGACGTCGGTAGCCGGTCGGCGGCCGATTCGTTCCAGCACTGTGTCGACTGTTAGCGCGAACCGTCCGACGGCTGCCCCCGTCGAAACGGGCGCTGCCGTCGCCGCGCGAGCGACACTTATGTTGCTCCGCGGAGTCCACTCCGACCGGAGCGCGACCAAGATATCTTGGTGATTCCCGGTCGTCAGTTTCGTTGTTGCGAACGCTTCTTCATGTTGATGCACGCGCGCGTGCGAGGGTTTAAGCAAGCCGGTGTCCTAGCTGAATTCAGATTCTATGTCAGGAGAAACCGAATACGGAGCCGACCAGATCCAGGCTCTCGAGGATCTGGAACCGGTCCGGCAACGACCGGGGATGTTCATCGGCTCGACGGGGTCTCGGGGCCTACATCATCTCGTCTACGAGGTTGTCGACAACTCGATCGACGAGGCGCTCGCGGGCTACTGTGACGACATCGACGTCGTCGTCCACGAGGACGGGTCGGTGAGCGTCACCGACAACGGGCGGGGGATTCCCGTCGACACCCACAAGAAGTACGACAGACCGGCTGTGGAGGTCGTGATGACCGTCCTCCACGCCGGCGGGAAGTTCAACAAGGACTCGTACTCTGTCTCCGGCGGCCTGCACGGCGTGGGCGTCTCCGTCGTCAACGCGCTGTCGAAGTGGCTCGAGGTCGAGGTCCGACGCGACGGCGGCGTCTGGACCCACCGCTTCGACCACGGTATCCCCGAGGAGGACGCCTTCCAGCGCGTCCGCGACCTCGAACCGGACGAGGACACCGGGACGACCGTGCGCTTCTGGCCCGACGGCGAGATATTCGACACGACCGAGTTCGACTACGACACCATCGCGAACCGGCTCCGCGAACTCGCCTTCCTCAACTCCGGCGTCCGTATCTCTATCGAGGACGAGGCCACCGGCGAGTCCGACGTCTTCGAGTACGAGGGCGGCATCAAGGCGTTCGTCGACTACATCAACGAGACGAAGACGACGCTGCACGACGACATCATCTACTACGAGGACGAACAGAACGGCATCCACGTCGAGGTCGCCATCCAGGCGACCGACGAGGTCCAGCCCTCTATCCACGCCTTCGCAAACAACATCAACACGCGCGAGGGCGGGACTCACCTGACAGGGTTCAAGACGGCGCTGACGCGCACGGTCAACGACTACGCCGAGCGTCACGACATGCTCTCGGACCTCGACTCCACACTGAAAGGAGAGGACGTCCGCGAGGGGCTCACGGCCGTGCTCTCGGTCAAACATCCCGACCCGCAGTTCGAGGGCCAGACGAAGACGAAACTGGGGAACTCCGAGGTACGAGGCATCACCGAGACGGTCACCAACGACAAACTGGGAACCTACTTCGAGGAGCATCCGGACGTCGCTCAGTCGGTCGTCATGAAGGCCGTCGAGGCCGCGAAGGCCCGGATGGCCGCGAAGAAGGCCAAGGAGCTCACCCGACGGAAGTCGGCGCTCGAATCCACGGCGCTCCCCGGGAAGTTGGCCGACTGCCAGAACCGCGACCCCACCGAATCGGAGCTGTTCATCGTCGAGGGCGACTCCGCCGGAGGGAGTGCGAAACAGGGCCGGGACCGCTCGTTCCAGGCCATCTTGCCCCTCAGAGGGAAGATCCTGAACGTCGAGAAACACCGCCTCGACCGCATCCTCGAGAACGAGGAGATCCGCTCGCTCATCACGGCCATCGGCGCGGGTGTCGGCGAGGACTTCGACGTCTCCGAGGCCAGGTACCACCGCATCATCGTGATGACCGACGCCGACGTCGACGGGGCACACATCCGGACGCTCCTCCTGACGCTTCTGTACCGGTACATGCGGCCGCTCGTCGAGGCGGGCTACGTCTACGCGGCCAAACCCCCGCTGTACCGCGTCAGATACCGGGGCCAGACGTACGACGCGATGACCGAGGCCGAACGGGACCGCATCATCCAAGAACAGTGTAACGGGAACCCGACGCAGGTCCAGCGGTTCAAGGGCCTCGGCGAGATGAACCCCGAACAGCTCTGGGAGACGACGATGAACCCCGAGAACCGCGTGTTGAAACAGATCACCGTCGAGGACGCCGCCGCCGCCGACCGGATGTTCAACGTCCTGATGGGCGACGCGGTCGAACCGCGCAAGCAGTTCATCAAAGAACACGCGACCGACGCCGAGTGGGTGGACATCTGAGATGAGCTCCGAACCCGACCCCGAACCCAAGATCGCCGCACAGGTCGAGAACGCCCGCATCGAACAGGAGATGGAGCAGTCGTACATCGACTACGCCATGTCCGTCATCGCGGGGAGAGCGCTCCCCGACGTCCGTGACGGCCTCAAGCCGGTCCACCGGCGCATCCTCTACGCGATGCACCAGGCGGGCGTCACCTCGGGCTCCTCCCACCGGAAGTCCTCGTCCATCGTGGGCGAGACGATGGGTGATTACCACCCGCACGGCGACTCCGCAATCTACGACACCCTCACCCGGATGGCGCAGGACTTCTCCATGCGCTACCCGCTCGTCGACGGCCAGGGGAACTTCGGCTCCGTCGACGGCGACCCCGCGGCCGCCATGCGGTACACCGAGGCGCGGATGTCATCGATTGCCGAGGAACTGCTGGAAGACATCGAGAAGGACACCGTCGACTTCCAGGCGAACTACGACGACCGCAAGCAGGAACCGACCGTCCTCCCCGCGTCGTTCCCGAACCTCCTCGTGAACGGCTCGTCCGGAATCGCCGTAGGTATGTCGACGAACATCCCGCCGCACAACCTGGGCGAGGTCATCGACGCGACCGTCGAACTCATCGACGACCCTGACTGCGGCGTCGAAGACCTCATCGACACCCGCGACGGGCGCGGCAACGGCTCTGACGGACCCATCAAGGGCCCGGACTTCCCGACGGGCGCGAACATCGTCGGCAAGAACGCCGTCTACAAGGCGTACACGACGGGTCGAGGCCGCGTTCGCGTCCGCGCCGACTTCGACGTCACCGACGAGCGTATCGTCATCAACGAGCTTCCCTACCAGGAGAACAAGGCGCGGCTCATCAAGCGCATCGCCGACGACGTCAACGACGGCTCCCTGGAGGGGATTCGCGACATCCGCGACGAGTCCGACCGGGACGGCATCCGCGTCGTCATCGAACTCAAGCGCAACGCCGACCCCCAGCTGGTGAAGAACCACCTGCTCTCCTCGCACCTGGAGTCGACGTTCGGCGTCATCAACCTCGCCCTCGTCGACGGCGAACCCCGGGTGTTGGACCTCAAGGAGACGCTCGTCGAATACCTCGAACACCGGAAAGAGGTCGTCCGTCGGCGGTCGGAGTACGACCTCGCCGAGGCGGAAGACCGCGCACACATCCTCGAAGGGCGGCTCACGGCGCTCGAACACGTCGACAGCGTGGTCGACCTCATCCGCGACGCCGACGACCGCGACGGTGCGAAAGAGGCGCTCATCGACGAGTACGACTTCTCGGAGGCGCAGGTCGACCACATCGTCTCGATGCAGCTCGGCTCGTTGACGTCGATGGAGACGGCGGCAATCGAGACCGAGTACGAGGAGGTCCAGGCCACCATCGAGCGGCTCGAAGAGATTCTCGGCGACGAGTCCGAACTGCTCGGCGTCATCGAGGAGGAACTGCTCGACATCAAAGACGAGTACGCCGACGAGCGGCGGACGAACTTCGTCGAGGACGACGGCGAGGTGACGCGCGAGGACCTCGTCCCCGAGGAAGACGTGGTCGTCGTCGTCACCGAGGACGACTACGTGAAACAGATGCCGCTGTCGTGGTTCCGCGCCCAGCGCCGCGGCGGGAAGGGAATCATCGGGAGCGAGTTGAAACAGGGTGACAAGGTGGCGAGCGTCTTCGTCGCCAACACCCACGACTATCTCCTCTGTTTCACCGACCAGGGACAGGTGTACAAGCTGAAGACGTACATGCTCCCACGACCCGAAACCCGGTACACGCGAGGCAGTGCGCTCGTCAACTACCTCGACCTCGACGCCGGCGAGGAGATACAGGCCGTCGTCAACTGCGACGACCTCGAGATGGGCGACGGCGAGGGGGGAGACGAGAAGTTCCTGACGATGGTCACCCGGGGTGGGAGAGTCAAGCGGACGAACGTCGACCGCTTCCAGAACATCCTCTCGACGGGCATCCGAGCCATCACGCTCGAAGCGGGCGACGAGTTGGCCGACGTCGAGGTCACCGACGGCAGACACGACCTCATCGTCGCCTCCGAACGGGGGATGAGCATCCGCTTCGACGAGACGGAGGTCCGCGCGATGGGCCGCAGCGCCCGCGGGGTCGGCGGCATCGACCTCAGAGAGGGCGACCGCGTCGCCGGACTCGCGGCCGTCGACGAAGAGCGCCACGACTGGACGCTCACCGTCACCGAGAACGGGTACGGGAAGCGGACGAAGATCGCCGACTACCGCACGCAGTCGCGCAACGGCAAGGGACTCATCGACATCAAGACCGAAGGGAGAAACGGTCCCGTCTGCACGATCGAGACTGTCGGCCACGGCGACCATATCGTCGTGATGAGCGAGAACGGACAGATTATCCGGACGGCGGTCGACGACCTCTCGGTCATCAGCCGGAACACCAAGGGCGTGACGGTGATGGACGTCGAAGCAGGCGACGCCGTCGGCGCTGTCTCCGTTATCCCCGCTGCGGTGGCACAGACGGCCGCCGAGGACGAACCGGCGGAGGAGGCGGTGGCCGACGCCGGCGACGGGGACGCCGACGCGGACTGACCGCCGCTATTATCAGACTCAATAACATTATACGAAACAAAACATTAACTATCGTTGATACACACTCCACTACCAGACAGTGTTGTCTCATGAACACGAGTGACTCAGCCGACGCCCGCCCCGACGAGTCTGTCATCGCTCGTGAACCGCTCACGCACGTGCCGCCGTCGAAGGCCATTCTGCACGCCTTCGAGCGCCTCGACGTCGACCTCGTCGGGAACGACGAACGACTGGCCGACCTCGTCGACCCGGACGCGCTCGACGAACTCGTCGAGACGGCCGACGAGAGCGTCCGCTTCTCGGCGACCCTCTGGGGACACCCGGTCGTCGTCACGACGGGCGCGGTGCACGTCTTCGACGCAGACTTCCGCTGAGAGACCGCCGAACGGTCCGACCACCCGCCGTCGTCCACGTCCGACGCGCTCGGTTCAGAGCACTCGCTTGCCGAACGCGCTCGCGGCGAGTTCGACGGAGAGCGATGCGGTCTCGTTGTGCTGGTCGAGGACCGGGTTGACCTCGACGAGCTCCATCGACCGCAGGTCCCCGCTCCGGGCGACGGCTTCCATCGCGAGGTGCGCCTCGCGGTAGGTGACGCCGCCACGGACGGGCGTCCCCACCCCTGGAGCGACCGTCGGGTCGAGCCAGTCGAGGTCGAGCGAGACGTGGATGCCGTCGGTTCCGGCGGTGGCGACGGCGAGCGCGTCGTCGACCACGTCGGCGATACCGCGTTCGTCGATGTCGGACATGGTGTAGGCCGTCACGTCCGAGTCGTGGATAGCGGCCCGTTCGTCGTCGTCGAGCGACCGCAGCCCGACGAGGACGACGTTCGAGGCGTCGAGGCCGACGGCGTTCGCCCAGTCGTACGCCGCCTCGGAGAAGTCGCCGACACCGAGTGCGGCCGCGAGCGGCATCCCGTGGACGTTCCCGCTCGGCGAGGTCGTCGGGGTGTTCATGTCGCCGTGGGCGTCGAACCAGATGGCACCGATGCGCGCGTCTCGTGCCGACCCGACGAGCGAGCCGATGGCGATGGAGTGGTCGCCGCCGAGTGCGAGCGGCGTCGCACCCGCGTCGATGCTGTCGGCGACGCGGTCGGCGAGCGCCGTACACACCTCCCGCGTCTCACGGAGGAATCGCGCCGTCCCGGCGGGCGGTTCTTCGGCGTCGGGGTCGCGTTCTTCCATCCGCGGGACCGAGAGGTCACCCGCATCGTGACAGCTCGTTCCGGCGGCCTCGAGCGCCGACGCGAGACCGGCGTATCTGATAGCGGAGGGTCCCATGTCGACTCCACGACGGTTCGCCCCGTAGTCGGTCGGCGCTCCGAGGATTCGGACGCGACGTGTCATACACGAACCGTGACAGACGCGCGAGATAGCCGTTACGGTCACCGGAGCCGCCCCGGCCGCACCGGATGGAACCAGCGATACGGTGTGTGAAAAAAGGCCACAGTAACCGCATCGTGGCTGTTTGTGTGCTAGCCCATCCATCGAATTTAAGGAGGCTACCCACGAAGTAAGTGCTATGTCATCAATCGAACTTACGTCGAGTCAGAAGACCATTCTGACTGCACTAATCAACCTCTACCGCGAGTCCGAGAGCGCAGTGAAAGGCGAGGACATCGCCGAAGAGGTGAACCGCAACCCGGGCACCATCCGTAACCAGATGCAGAGCCTGAAGGCGCTGCAGTTGGTCGAGGGAGTACCGGGGCCGAAAGGCGGCTACAAGCCGACGGCGAACGCGTACGAGGCGCTCGACGTCGACCAGATGGACGAGCCGGCGTCGGTCCCGCTGTTCCACAACGACGAACAGGTCGAGGGCGTCAACGTCGACGGCATCGACCTCTCCAGCGTCCACCACCCCGAACTGTGCCGCGCGGAGATTCACGTCCAGGGGTCGGTCCGCGACTTCCACGAGGGTGATGACGTCCAAGTTGGGCCGACGCCGCTCTCGAAACTCGTCATCCGCGGGACCGTCGACGGCAAGGACGACACGAACAACATCCTCATCCTCCGAATCGATGGGATGGAGGCCCCGGTCGGCGAGTCCGCACACTGAGTCGACGCGCTGTTTGTCATCCGAGGAACGACTGTCGTCACCGCGTGACGACGACCCGCCGCCGTGAGCCGAGGCTTGTGGGAGCCTGTGTCGACAGCGAACGAAACAGAGACCGGTTCGAAGACGACCCGCGGACCCGTCGGGCGTGTCCCCGTGTTACATGTCGCCCCACGCGTCGATGGCGCGTGAGACGCTCGCGACGTCGGCGATCCACTTCGTGGCGATTCCCTTCTTCAAGAGCTGGGCGGGTTTTCCGCCGAAGACGTTGATGGGGACGCCGTCGACGTCGTGGGCGACGGCGTCTTCGCCGACGGAGACGACGGTCCCCTTGTCCTTGTGCGTCCACGTCTTCAGCGGCTGGCCGCGTACGACCCGGGCGAGGTTCTCGCCGGCGACCTCGGCGGCCTGCCAGGCGGCCTGGGCGGTCGGCGGCGCGATGGCGTCGGGACCCTGTTCGACGAGCGCGGAGTCGCCGAGGGCGAACACGCGGTCGTTCGAGGTCTGGAAGTCCGAACTGGCGTGGACGCGGTTCGAGCGCTCGTCCTTCTCGACGCCGCAGCCGGCCATCTCGGGCTGGCCGGTGATGCCACCGGTCCAGACGAAGACGTCGTAGGGGAGCTCCTCGGGCGCTTCGTCCTCGCCGCCGCCGATGTAGATGGTCTCCTCGTCGACCTTCGAGACGAACTCGCCGCACTTGATGTTGATGTCGCGGTCTTCGAGGCGACGGCGTAGCGCGCCCTGGAGTTCGGGGTCCATGTTCGGGAGCACCTGGTCGAGCCCTTCCACGAGGTGGATGTCGAGGGAAGCGTCGTGGTCGTCGCGGTACTCCGCGACCTCACCGGCGGTCTGGATGCCCGAGAGGCCGGCCCCGCCGATGACGATGCTCGCGGGGTCGGATGCGGTCGCGTCCGCCGCGGCGTCCGAGACCTTCTGGTGGATCTCGCGAGCGTCGTCGAGGCCCTTCAGTTCGAGCGAGTACTCCTCGAGACCTTCGATGCCGTAGAAGGCGGTCGTACTCCCGAGGGCGACGAGGAGGTAGTCGTAGTCGACGTCGGTGCCGTCGTCGAGCGCGACGGTGCGCTCGTCGACGTCGACGTCCGTGACCCGTCCCTGGACGAACTCCGTCGACGGCGACTTCACCTCGTCGACGGGGATGGCCACCTTCGACTCGGCGCTCGGGTTGCTGATGCATCGGTGGACCTCGTGTAAGACGAGGTGATAGTCGTGCTCCGATACCCACGTGATATCCGCATCACCGTCGAGTTCCTTCTCGAGGCGCTGTATCGCGCCCGTCCCGGCGTACCCCGAGCCGAGAACGACGACCTGCGTGCTCATGTCTGTGTCGTGGTGAGGATTCATCCGATAAAGGGATGTTGAAACGACGGCGCACGTGCTTCACGAACGACTCGTCACGGGGTCAGAGCGACAGTCCAGCGTGCCACTCGGCCACACCCGCTTCGCGCTTGACCTCGTCCATCCGCGCCAGGAGGGAAACGGCGAGGCTCGCGGTTTCGGCCGCTCTCGACTCCCCTTCGGTCTGGAACTCGCCCGTGACCCTGTTCGCGAAGACCGAACAGACCGCGCCCGCCCGCAGGCCGTAGAGGTTCGCGAGGGTGAGAATCGCCGACGCCTCCATCTCGATGTTGGCGACGTTGGCCTCCTGTAACTCCTCGACGAGCGTCTCCGAGCCGGCGGCGACGAAGCCCTCGAAGCCCTCGCGCCCCTGTCCGGCGTAGAACGCGTCGGCGCTCATCGTCAGCCCGACGTGGTAGTCGTAGTCGAGCCGCTCGGCGGCGGCGACGAGCGCCGAGACGACCTCGTGCGAGGCGACGGCGGGGTAGTCACCGCGGACGTACTCGTGGCTCGTCCCCTCCTGCCGGACGGCCCCCGAAGTGATGACGAGGTCGCCGACGTCCATCCCGGGCTGGATAGCGCCACAGGAGCCGACCCTGATGAAGGTGTCCGCGCCGACGCGTGCGAGTTCCTCGACGGCGATGGCGGTCGAGGGCGACCCGATACCAGTGGAGGTGACGGTGATGGGCGCGCCGTCGTAGCTGCCCGTGGCCGTCCGGTACTCGCGGTGGTGTGCTCTCTCCTCGTGGTCGTCCCAGAGGTCGGTGATGACGTCGACGCGCTCGGGATTGCCGGGGAGGAGCACGGGGCCGGCGATATCGCCGGGGGCGAGTTCGACGTGGTACTGGATTTCGTCGTTCGGGTCTTCGGCGTCGCCGGTCATGACTCTCCGTCGGAGGACTGGCAGTAAATAGGTGCGGTGTAATCTGTCTGGTCCACGAACCACCGAACGAGGTTGTGCGTCCGACCGTTTATTCGGGGGGCGGCCGAACAGCCGAGGAGAACAACCGATGAACGGCTCGCTCCTCTCTGTCGGACTCTTCTTCGTGCTCATCGGAGGCCTCGTAGCGCTGCGTCCCCACCGGACGATGAACTTCGTTCCCAGTGGGGAGTGGACCGACGACCCCGGACGGGCGAAACGACGGCAGGAGCGACTCGCGAGAAGCGTTGGGCTGTTCGTGTCCGTCGGACTGGGGGGCGGGTGCGTCGTCGCCGGACTCCTCGCGTGAGACGACCGTGAGATTCGGGCGACGAGGTGACTGCCAGGCGGCGCGACGACGCTCGGACCGTGGTCTTGGACGCAGGCTGTTGGATGTTCATCGCGCGGCGAGTGTCGAAGCCAACGACGAGGACGACGAGCCCACCCGTCCTCAGAACCCGACGCCGAAGACGAACACGACGAGGATTGTCACGACGACGCTGGGCACGAAGACGGCGACGAAGACGGGCGTGCTCCAGTCGAGCACCGTCCGGCCGTCGAGCGCCCCGAACGGCAGCAGGTTGAACGCCGCCAGGAAGAGGTTGATGGCGACGCCGCGCGACCCCACGAGGTCGAGGAAACCGCTCCCCGTGAAGACGCCGAGGAGCAGCACCGGAACGAACACGACGGCGAGGACGAGATTGACCGCGGGGCCGGCCAGCGCGATGAGGCCGTGTTCTTTGTCCGATAAGACGCCGCGGTGATAGACCGCACCGGGTGCGGCGAAGATGAACCCGGCGAGCGCGCTCACGACGGCGAGAAAGAGCATGCCGTAGTCGGCGCGGAACTCCGCGACCTGCCCGAAGCGAACGGCCACGACCTTGTGGGCGAGTTCGTGGATGAGAAAGCCGAGACCGGCGGTCAGGAGGCTCACGACGACGGCGACGGCGAACCCGCCGCGCGAGAGCAGCGAGACGAGTCCGCTGCCGCCGCCGGCGAAGAAGACGGCGAAGGCGACCCCGAGCGCGACCCACGCGATGGCGAGGTCACGCAGTTCGCGGTCGGAGAAGGTGAGCGCGCTGCCGACGCTCATGTGACCGCCCTCCAGATGAGGTCCGCGCTGTTCGTCGCACCGTCGAGCATCAGCCGGGTGACGGCGTCGACGCCCCCCAGGTCGGCCGCGAACAGCGGCAGGACGTACGCGACGAACAGCAGACTGGCGACGATGCTCCCGATGTTCGTCATGGCGACGACCATGATGAGCCGGAAGAGCGGCACGTCGAACATGTCGGCGACGATGGTCCGAATCGAGCGCGCCTCGTCGGCGAGCAGTTCGTTCAGGCGGCCGATGTCGGTCACGTTCACGGGTGTGTGTCGCAGCTCCATGTATCCGGTGAACCACCCCGGCGCGAGCAGCGGGTTCACCGAGGTGAGCCACGCGACGGCACCCCCGACGAGCGCGGAGAGCCACCGCGCGCCGGCCAGTTTGGCCCCCGCGGCGGCGAAGAGACCGTTGATGAGGAACCACGCCGCGAACACCCGGAGGAGGAAGCCGTTTCTGACGCCGGCCATCGCCAGGAGGACGAAGAAGCCGACGAACACCACCGAGAGGCCCACCCCGATGATCTTCCCCCACGGAACGCCGCGCTTCGTCGGCGCGCCGACGAGCGAGTCCATCGGCGGGAGCGTCTCGGGGCTCTCCAGATACGATTCGATGCCTGCGCGGTGGCCCGCGCCGACGACGGCGACGACGTGCTGTCCGTTCTGTCGAAGCGCCACCAGTTGATGGGCGATGTACGCGTCGCGCTCGTCGATGAGCGCCTCCGCGCCGCCCGGCGAAAAGGCCCGGAACTCCTCCATCATGACGCTCACCACGTCGGCGTCGGTGAGGTCCGACATCTCGAACTCCTCGACCTCCTCGTGACTGCCGAGGCCGAGGCGGTGGGCGGCCAGTCCCCCGAGGCCACCGAGCGTGACGCCGATGCCGATGCCGATGGCGAGACTCCCGACGGCGCGGACGAAGAAGGGGCTCAGCCGGTCGACGAGCGGGGCCGCGAGGCCGAGGCCGACGCCGGCGACGAGGCCAACGGCGAGGCCGACGCCGATGCCGAGAAACAGCGCGTCGTCGCCCTCGGTGAACCCGTCGGCGAGCGTCTGGACGGCGAGGCCAGCCGCGACCGCGAGAATCGCGCCGCCGGCGACCCGCCCGAGGACGAACGGGGTGATGCCGACGGCCCCCCCGAAGAGCCCGACGAGCGGGCCGACGAGGAGGCCGGCGAGGAGGCCGACGACGATGCCCACGGCCCGGGCGTCGGAGACCCCGAACGCGAGGCCGCCGACCATCCGGAACTTCTCGACGACGGACATCCGCGCCCAGAAGCGCTGGATGGTCGTCTGGATGTCGCGGTCGACGAGCGCGACGTCGATTCCCTCCGCTTCGGCGGTGTCGACCGCCGCGAGCATGTCCGCGCCCGGCGAGATGTCGAACTTCTCGCCCAGTTGGGCCTGGACGTACGAGAGCATCCAGTAGGCGATGAACTGAAAGACCGTGTTGCCCGAGAGGAGGTCGCCCGGTTCGATGTCGTCGGGGGTGCCGCCCTTCAGCTGGCGGTAACGTCCCTCGTCGAGTTCGACGGCGACGACGTCCGGGCGCTCGGCCCGAATCGTCTCTTCGACCTCGGCCACGCTCTCTTTCGAGACGTGTGCGGTCCCCACGACCTGCACCCGCCCCTGTCGGGGTGACGGGGCCGCGTCCTGACTCATTGCCCGGTCTTTCCGTCGGCGACTCATACGCTTGTCGGTACTTTATTACCCACTGCGAGAGCCTCGCACAGCATGAACCTCGCTTCGAACGCACCGACGGCGCGCCACGAGGCGGCACTCGCCTGTCTCGAGGCGGGTATCGCGGCCGCCCACCCCGAGCGCGTCCTCGAATCGTCGCTCCGGCTCGACGGCGACGACCTCCACGTGGCGGACGCCGTCTACGACTGCTCCGCGTACGACCGCTGTGTCGTCGTCGGAGGCGGCAAGGCCGCCGCGGGCGTCGCCGAGGCCCTCGAGCGCGTCCTCGGCGACCGTATCGACGCGGGGGCGGTGGTCACCTACGACCCCGGCACCGGGGAGCGAATCGACCACCTCCCGGGCGACCACCCGGTCCCCTCCGAACGGGGCGTCGAGAGCACCAGGCGCGTCGTCGACCTCGTCGCGCAGGCCGACGAGGAGACGCTCGTCCTCTGCGTCGTCACCGGCGGGGCGAGCGCCCTGTTGCCCGCGCCGGCCGAGGGAATCTCGCTCTCGGACCTCCAGGAGACGACGGAACGGCTCCTCGAGAGCGGCGCGGAGATTGGCGAGATGAACGCCGTCCGCAAGCACCTCTCGATGCTCAAGGGCGGGGGATTGGCCCGTCGGGCCGCCCCCGCAACCGTGGTGTCGCTCGTCTTCTCCGACGTGGTCGGCAACGACCTCGGCGTCGTCGCGTCCGGGCCGACGGTCCCCGACGAGACGACGTACGACGACGCGCTCGACGTCCTGGCCCGCTACGACCTCTCGGTCCCCGACGCGGTTCGAGAACGGCTCGAACGGGGCGCGGCCGGGGAAATCGCGGAGACGCCGAAGCCGGGCGACCCAGCCTTCGACCGGGTCCATAACCACGTGCTGGCGGACGGGTTCACGGCGCTCGACGCCGCCCGCGACGAGGCCGAACGCCGGGGGCTCGAGACACTCGTCCTCTCCTCGCGGGTCCGCGGCGAGGCCCGCGAGGCCGCGAAGACTCACGTCGCCGTCGGCGAGGAGGTGTTGGCGACGGGCGAACCGCTCGACCCGCCCGCGGTCGTCCTCTCGGGGGGCGAGACGACGGTGACCGTCCGCGGGGACGGCGAGGGCGGACCCAACCTCGAGTACGCCCTCGCCGCGGCCATCGAGTGCTCCTCTCTGGGGCGGTTGGGACGGGGTGTCCTCGCGAGCGTCGACACCGACGGCAGAGACGGCGGCACCGAGGTGGCCGGTGCGGTCGTCGACGAGTCGACGCTGACCGGGCGCGACGAGCGAACAGCCGCCCGCGACGCGCTCGACCGCAACGACGCCCTCCCCGAACTCGACCGCCACGGCTGTGTCATCCGGACCGGCCCGACGGGGACGAACGTCAACGACCTCCGGGTCCTCGTGGTCGACCGCGGGTGACCTGCGCGTCGCGGTTCGCTCGCCGCGCCGCTCCCGACGCGCCGTTCGGTTTCCCCCCGTCGCCGTCGCCCGCGACCAACAAGATTGTGCCCTCCGGTGTCGTACGGCGGGCATGGCCCGATTGCTCCCCTCGCTCTCCTCCACGGCGGCCGACGACGCCACGCCGCGCGTCATCGGTCTCGACTCGGCCGACGCCGACGACCTCATCGGCGCGCTCTCGTCGGGGACCGCTCGACGCATCCTCTCGCTGCTCCACGAGGACCCCGCCTCGGCGTCCGAGGTGGCCGCACGGGTCGACAGCTCGTTGCAGAACGTCCAGTACCACCTCGGCCGGATGGAAGACGCCGGCCTCGTCGAAGTGTGCGAGACGGTCTACTCGGAGAAGGGCCGGGAGATGAAAGTGTACGCCCCGGCGGACAAGCCGCTGGTCGTGGTCGCCGCCCACGAGTCAGAGACGGCCGGCCTCCGCGACGTGCTGACGCGCCTGCTCGGTGCCGTCGGACTCCTCGGGGTCGCCAGCGTCCTCGTCCAGTACCTGCTCGAGAGCGGGAGTCGAGCCGCCCAGGGCGCAACGACGAGCGCCGACAGCGCCGAGGCGACCAGAATCGCGGCCGAAACCACCACCGCCGCGGCGGCGACCGGCCTCCCGCCCGGACTGCTGTTCTTCCTCGGCGGGCTGGTCGTCATCCTCGCTGCGGCTGTCGGCTGGTGGTACCGCTCCCGGTGAGCGTTGTCGTTCAGGCGTGTGACGCCGCCACCCCCGCCGGGCTCACACTGACGGTCGCTCGCGAGGCCGGACTCGCCGCAGACCCACATCGAGCGCGGGAGTAGCTATTCATACCTACACGTCAAAGGGGTCGCTATGAACCACGAGGCCGAGGTCAGGGGTATCGGCGTCGGCATGAGCGACGACGGGTCGAACGTGCCCGCAGTTATCCTCTCGGCACGCGAGGAGTATCTCCCGATCGTCGTCACGACGGACCAGGCACAGGCCATCCAGCTCGCGCTCTCCGGCGAACCGTTCGAGCGACCGCTCACGCACGACCTCCTCGTCGACATGATCACCGAGTTCGGCGGCGCAATCGACTCCGTCCGCATCGACGACCTCGCCGACGGCACCTTCTACGCGAAGGTCGACGCCGAGCGGTACGAGGACGGCGAGCCGCACAAGTTCGTCTTCGACGCCCGTCCCTCCGACGCCATTGCCCTCTCCGTCCGCGTCGACTGCCCAATCATGGTCTCCGACGCCGTTCTCGACGCCGCCGGCCAGCCGCCGTCGCAGTTCGACATCGAGGACGACGAGGACGACTTCGCCCGCTGAGGGCCCGAACCTGAACCGTGGTCGCCGTCGGACCTTCCTTCTGCCCGGCCTGTGGGACGCCCCTCGAGACGCGTCGCGTCGAGGAGCGCGACAGGGCGTACTGCCCCTCCTGTGCTCAGGTGGTCTGGCGCAATCCGGTTCCGACCGCCGCCGTCGCCGTCGTCGAGGACTGGGCGGACCCGCCGCGAGTGCTCCTCGTCCGCCGGAGACAGCCGCCCGACGCCGGCCAGTGGAGCATCCCGGCTGGTTTCGTCGAGTACGGCGAGCATCCGCGGGGGGCCGCGGCGCGCGAACTCCGTGAGGAGACCGGCCTCCGCGTCGACGCCGACGCGCTCGCGCTGGTCGACGTCGACGACCTCGTCCACCCGAGCGACCGCCATCTCGTGACCATCACCTACGCCGTCTCGCGGGACCGAACGACCGGCGACCCGGTCGCCGGGAGCGACGCGGCCGACGCCGGGTTCTGGACGCTCGACGAGCTCTGCGAGGACGAGGCGGCGCTTCGGGCGTTCGACCGCGACCGCGTCCGGCGCGCGCTCGACGGCGTCTGAACGCTGGACGTTCCCCGCCGCCGAGGGTCACGTTTGAATAGCGGGCCGCCCATCGCCCTTCCCATGAGCGACGAGACCGCGACGCTGGCGGAGTCACACACCGAGATGACCGAGTACCTCCTCCCGAACGACACGAACGACCTCGGCCGGGCGCTCGGTGGGGCGGTCCTGCACTGGATGGACATCTGCGGAGCCATCGCGGCGATGCGGTTCGCCAACAACCAGGTGGTGACGGCGTCGATGGACCACGTTGACTTCATCTCGCCGATCGACATCGGCGAGGTGGCCGTCGTTGAGGGCTACGTGTTCGACGTCGGCCGGACGAGCATCGACGTGAAGGTTGACGTCCACGCCGAGAACCCCCGAAACGACGAGGTGCGGAAGACGACCACCTCCTTTTTCACCTTCGTCGCGCTCGACGAGGAGGGAACGCCCACCGAGGTCCCTCGCGTCGACTGCCCGACGGACGCCGAGAAGGACCGCCGCGAGGAGGCGCGCGCCGAGCGTCGGGCACAGCTAGAGGCGGTCATCGAGCGCATGGAGGAGTAGCGTCGGTCACGCGGTCCACGCCGTCCTGTGGCCCGGCCGCTACACACCGAACGCGACGCCCGCCCCACGAGAGACACGCTTTACTCGCCCGCCGTCTCACACCAACTATGCTCGACGTACCCGCGCCGGAGCCGCCGACGCTCAGACAGGTCGACCCGAACGAGTACGACGACGCCGAGGTCGGCGGCGACGACTACCACCGCGACGACCTCGAACGGTTCCTCCACGAGGGGGCGTGGGAGGAGGCGTTCGAACAGTGGGCCGCCACCGCGGACCTCTCGGTCGACGAGTGGGCCATCGCCGAAGACCTCGACCTCGTCTCACGGTTCGACTTCTTCTGGGACTCGTTCGCGGACCGTGTCGGCTACCACGCGCCCGGCATCCCCGAGGACTGGAAGGAGCGGGGAATCCACCCCGACCTGACCTCGTGGGGGCAGGTGTCGGGCATCAACGCCGGCCTCACCGAACTGGGTCAGGTCGTCTGTGACGTCCTGAAAGACGAGTACGTCGACTGGGAGTCCGAGTACGAGGCACCCGACGACCTGCCGGACTTCTCCTGAGCGACGACAAGAGCTTTCGGCCCCGAGGGCGACGTTCGAGCCGATGCGCCGCCGTGCCCTCCTCTCCAGTGCCGCCCTCGGTCTCGCCGCGACGGCCGGCTGTCTCGGAGACGCCCGTCAGACCCTCTCGGGGGATATTCGCCCGGACCACGCCCGCCTCACCGTCCACCCGGCCAGTGCACGCTTCGTCCGCGGTGGGCTCACCGCCGACTCCGATGACCGGTTCCGCGCGTGGCTGTTCCCCGAGGCACCGCCCGACGACCGGACCGTATTCACCGACGCTCGCGGGGCCGAGGAGCGACGCGAGTGGGACAACGAGGTTCACAACGAGAACTACGAGGTGGGATTCACCCTCCTCGTTCAGTCTCGAAGCTCGCGCGCGGACGCACACCAGGCCGAACCTGCCTTCCCGGCCGACCCGGCGTGGACCGGCTGGCGGCGGGCGCGGTTCCCATTCGAGTTCGTGCGACGAGAACTCGACCCCGACGACCTGCCCGACGCCGACCGGGTCGTGAGCACGTACCTCGGCTACTTCACCGCCGAGACCAACCCTGTGAAGGGAACCGTCGCCGTCCACGCTGGCGTCGACGGGGCGGGCATGGGCACCCTCATCAGGGACGTCGAGACGCGGCAGTGGGAGCCGCCGTAGTCCCGGTCGTTGTCCGCCTCGGGAGACCCCCGACGAGGACCCGCCCCCTGACACGTCACAGGCCCTGGCGCGTTCCAATGGTGGTCGGAGGTGGGTTGAATTTGGGAAAACTCTCTTTATTACAACGTCCTCCGTCGCGGATGAGGACATGACAGACAAGTCACGCAGAGACGTGCTTCGCACGCTCGGGGGCGTCGCGATCATCGGTGGGTTGGCCGGGTGCTCGTCGAACCAGGGGGGCTCCGGCGAGGAATCGACCGAGACGGCGACGGCGACACCGATGCCGACCGAGATGGAGACGGCGACCGAGACGCCGACACCGGCACCCGAGATGGCGATGCTCCGGGTGGCGCACCTCTCGCCGGACGCGCCGAACGTCGACGTCTCCGTCGACGGCAGCGTCGTCCTGGAGGACGTCCCGTTCGGTGCGGTTAGCGGCTATCTCGAGGTCCCCGTCGGCACCCGGACCGTGACCATCGCGGCGGCTGGCGACCCGTCGACCGTCGCGTTCGAGGGTGACCTCGACGTCACCGAGGGCGCGTTCACCGTCGCCGCTGTCGGCGAACTGGCCGAGGAGACGTTCGAGCCACTCGTCCTCTCGGACGACAACACCGTCCCGGACGACGACACCGCGAAGGTCCGCGTCGTCCACGCGTCGCCGGACGCGCCAGCCGTCGACGTCACCGCCGGCGGGAACGCGCTGTTCGACGGCGTCTCCTACCAGGGGTCGGGCTACGTCGAGGTGCCGGCGAACACCTACACCATCAACGTCCGCGGCGACACCGAGTCGAACGACGGCGACGCGGTCGCCACGTTCGACGCCGAACTGGTCGGCGGCACCGTCTACACCATCTTCGCGGCGGGCTACCTCTCGCCGGACGACGAACCCGCGAGTACGCCGTTCCAACCCATCGCGACTGTCGACGCCGGTGCGGGCGGCGGCGGCATCGTCGAAGCGGCTGACGGCGACGACATGGGTGACATGAGCGACGGCGTCTCGCTCCGGGTGGCGCACCTCTCGCCGGACGCGCCGAACGTCGACGTCCTCGTCGACGGCTCGGCCGTCCTCGAAGACGTACCCTTCGGCGCGGTCAGCGACTACCTCTCGCTCTCGGCGGGGTCGTATCAGGTGACGGTCCAGGCTGCGGGTGACTCCGACACGGTGGTCTTCGACCAGTCGCTCGACCTCGAACCAGGCGCCTACACGGCCGCCGCGCTCGGCGAACTCGACAGCGAGGCGGAGAACGGCTTCGCGGTCCAACTGCTGACCGACGACACCTCGACACCCGCCGACGACACGGCCCGGGTCCGGCTGGTCCACGCGTCGCCCGACGCGCCAGCCGTCGACGTCACCGTGCAGTCCTCGGGCGACGTGCTCGTCGACGGCGCGGCGTTCGGCCAGACCGCGACGGTCGAAGTCCCGGCCGGCTCGTACACGCTCGAAGTCCGCGGCGACACCGAGTCGAACGACGGCGACGTGGCCGCGACGTTCGACGTCACCGTCGAGGGCGGGACGGCGTACACCGCGTTCGCCCAGGGGTACCTCTCGCCGGACGACGAACCCGCCGACGCCGGGTTCGATCTCGCCGTCGTCACCGACAACTGAGGGACCCATGGCACCACACCGGACACAGGCCGTCCGCGTCACCTCGCGGCAGGACCAGGCGGAGACGGCGCTCCGCGACGTGCTCGGCGGCGCGCGTGGCGGACGCAACCGCCGTCGCATCCTCCACGCGCTCGCCGAGCGACCGCGGAACGCCAACCGGTTGGCCGAGGCGCTCGGCCTCGACTACAAGACCGTCCGGCACCACCTCTCGGTGCTCGCGGAGGCGGACGCGGTGAGTCGTGGGGGGAGCAACTACGGAGCGGTGTACGTCCCGACGTCGCGAGTGCGACGACACTGGGACGTCGTGGAGGAACTCACCGACGCGGCCTGAGCGCCGCGGCGTGAGAACACCACCGTTTTGATATACGTCCACGGGTAGGAACGAGTATGGACGCAGACGAGGTCTCCGACCAGTACGCGCCCGCGGACGTCGAATCCGCGGTAGAGACGTACTGGGACGACCACGACGCATACGAGGCGACGAAGGAGGCACACGCCGACGACCCGGCCTTCTTCTTCGTCGACGGGCCGCCGTACACCTCGGGACAGATGCACCTCGGGACGGCGTGGAACAAAACGTTGAAAGACGCGGTCATCCGCCGCAAGCGGATGGAGGGGTTCCGGGTGACGGACCGGCCGGGCTACGACATGCACGGCCTGCCCATCGAGGTGAAAGTCGAGGAGGAACTCGGCTTCGAATCGAAGAAGGACATCGAAGAGTACGGGATGGAGGCGTTCATCGAGGAGTGCAAGGCCTTCGCCGAGCGGAATCGGGAAAACATGGACGAGGACTTCCAGTCCATCGGGGCGTGGATGGACTGGGACGACCCGTACAAGACCATCTCACCGGAGTACATGGAGGCCGCGTGGTGGGCGTTCTCGAACGTCCACGACAACGGTCTCGTCGAGCGGGGCAAGCGCGCCATCAACCAGTGTCCCCGGTGTGAGACGGCCATCGCCGACAACGAGGTCGAGTACCACGAAATCGAGTCGCCCTCGATTTACGTGAAGTTCCCCCTCCGAGAGCGAGAGGGGAACCTCGTCATCTGGACGACAACGCCGTGGACCATCCCCGCGAACACCTTCGTCGCCGTCGACGCCGAGATGACGTATCAGGCGGTCCGCGCCGAGAAAGACGGCGAGAGCGAGGTGCTCTACCTCGCCGAACCCTGCGTTGAGGAGGTGCTGAAGAAGGGCCGCTACACCGACTACGAGGTCCTCGAGGAGGTCTCGGGCGAGGAGATGGTCGGCTGGACGTACGACCACCCCCTCGCCGAGGAGGTACCGGACCACGCCAGCTTCGAGGGGGCCGGGCAGGTGTACACCGCGGAGTACGTCGAGGCCGACCGGACTGGATTAGTGCACTCCGCACCCGGGCACGGGCAGGAGGACTTCGAGCGCGGGCAGGAACTCGGACTCGGAATCTTCTCGCCCGTCAACGGCGACGGGACGTTCGCCGCGGCCGCAGGCGACTACGCGGGGACGTTCGTCCGCGACGCCAACGACGACATCGTGGCCGACCTCGATTCCGGGGGGAAACTCCTCCACTCGGGGACCCACCACCACCGCTACGGCCAGTGTTGGCGGTGCGATACGGACATCATCTTCCTCGCGACCGACCAGTGGTTCATCACGGTCACCGACGTCAAGGAGCAACTGCTGGACAACATCGAGGATTCGGAGTGGTTCCCCGACTGGGCCCGCGACAACCGCTTCCGGAACTTCGTCGCGGACGCGCCCGACTGGAACGTCTCCCGCCAGCGCTACTGGGGGATTCCCCTCCCCATCTGGGTTCCACGAGGAGAGGAGTACTCCACCGAGGACATCCTCGTCGTCGGCACGCGCGAGGAACTGGCAGAACGGGTCGACCAGGACATCGACCCCGACGACATCGACCTCCACCGTCCCTCGGTGGACCCACTGACCATCACCGAGGACGGCACCACCTACGAGCGCGTCCCCGACGTGTTCGACGTCTGGATCGACTCGTCGGTGGCGACGTGGGGGACACTCGGCTACCCCTCCTCGACCCAGGCGTTCGACGAACTGTGGCCCGCCGACCTCATCATCGAGGCGCACGACCAGACGCGCGGGTGGTTCTGGTCGCAGTTGGGGATGGGCACCGCCTCGGTCGGCGAGGTGCCGTACAAGCAGGTGCTGATGCACGGCTTCGCCAACGACAGCGACGGGCGAAAGATGTCCAAGTCGCTGGGGAACATCGTCACACCCGAGGAGGCCATCGACCGGTTCGGTCGCGACCCGCTTCGGGCCTACCTGCTCTCGCACAACCAGCACGGCGAGGACCTCGCGTTCGAGTGGGACGGGATGGGCGAGACCCAGTCGAAGCTCAACATCTTCTGGAACGTCTTCCGCTTCCCGCTGTCGTACATGGAACTCGACGACTACGACCCCGCCGACGCCGACCTCTCGGACGGCGAACTCACCGTCGTCGACGAGTGGGTGCTCTCGCGCCTCCAGTCGGTGAAGCGTGAGGTCGACGACGCCTGGTCCGAGTACCGCGTCCACGACGCGCTCAACGCGGTCGTGGACTTCGTCACGGCCGACGTCTCGCGCTTTTACGTGAAGGCCATCCGCGAGCGGATGTGGGAGGACGAGGATTCGGACTCGAAACGCGGCGCGTACGCGACGCTTTCGGTCGTGCTCGACGAGGCCGTCCGGCTCCTCGCGCCCTTCACGCCGTACATCACCGAGCGGATGTACCAGTTGCTCGATGGGGAAGCCACGTCGGTCCACGCGCTGTCGGCTCCCGAGGTCGACGAGTCGCTCCACCAGCCCACGTTAGAAGAGGAGATGGCCGTCCTGCGGACGGTCGAGGAGGCGGCGGCGAACGCCCGACAGCAGGGTGGGCGGAAGCTCCGGTGGCCCGTCCCGCGCGTCGTCGTCGCGTCCGACGACGAGCACGTGCGGGGGGCGGTCGAGTCGCTCTCTGCCCTCCTCTTGGAGCGGGTCAACGCCCGTGCGGTCGAGGTGGTCGAGACGTTCGACGAACTCGTCGAGTACGCCGAGCCGCAGATGGGCGTCATCGGCCCCGAGTTCGGTGCCGACGCCCAGAAGCTCATGAGTGCCGTCGAGGGGGCGACCCGGGACGAACTCGCCGGCGACACCCTGTCGGTGATGGTCGACGGTGACGAGTACGAACTCACCGACGAGATGGTCGAGTGGCGCGCCGAGCCGCCAGCACACGTCTCCGGTGCCGACTTCGACTCCGGGACGGTGTACGTCGACACCAGCCTGACCGAGGAGATCGAGGCCGAGGGCTACGCCCGCGACGTCGTCCGGCGGATTCAGGAGATGCGAAAGCGGCTCGACCTGGCCGTCGACGAGGAGATTCACACGGCAGTCGAGGTCGCCGACGACCGCATCTCCGACCTCGTCGACCGCCACCGCGACCTCATCGCCGAGGAGACACGGACCGAGGCGTTCGTCGAGGACACCGAGAAGATGGACCTCGTCGAGGAGTGGGACGTCGAGGGCGTCTCGGTGACCATCGGTATCGACCGCATCGAGGCGGCCGAACCGGCCGCCTGAGCGGGTCGCGACCGCCCGTCGTCGGGCGAAACGCTCGTCGTTCCTCATCGTTCACGACAAACACTTTTCACCCCGTTCTCCGTCTGGTAGCACGCAACATGAAGAAACTCATCAACGAACCGGCGGACGTTGTCGACGAGATGCTCGATGGGATGGTCGCGGCGTACCCCGACCAGGTACGACGGCTCGACGACATCGAGGTCCTCGTCCGGGAGGACGCCCCCGTCGACGGCAAGGTGGGAATCGTCTCCGGCGGTGGCTCGGGCCACGAGCCGACACACGCGGGCTACCTCGGCGAGGGGATGCTCGACGGTGCCGCCGCGGGCGAGGTGTTCACATCCCCGACGGCCGACCAGCTCCAGGAGATGATTCAGGCGTGTGACGGCGGCGAGGGCGTCCTCTGTGTGGTGAAGAACTACGAGGGCGACGTGATGAACTTCGACACCGCCGCCGAACTGGCGGAGATGGAGGGCGTCGACGTCGCACAGGTCGTCGTGAACGACGACGTCGCCGTCGAGGACTCGCTGTACACCTCGGGTCGACGCGGCGTCTGTGGGACCATCCTCGTCCACAAAGCCGCCGGCGCGAAGGCCGCTCAGGGCGGCAGCCTCGAGGAGGTGCAGGAAGTCGCCGAGAAGGTCATCGACAACGTCGGAACGATGGGGATGGCGCTCACCTCCTGTGTCACCCCCGAGAAGGGTGAGCCGACGTTCGACCTCGGCGAAGACGAGATCGAACTCGGTATCGGCATCCACGGCGAACCGGGGACGGAGCGGACGGACGTGATGAGCGCCGACGAGGTCACCGAACACCTCACCGAACACGTGCTCGAAGACCTCGACCTCGACGAGGGCCAGGAGGTCATCACCATCGTCAACGGGATGGGTGGGACACCGCAGTCGGAACTGTTCATCGTCAACCGCAAACTCCAGGAACTCCTCGACGACCACGGCCTGGAGACGTGGGACGCGTGGGTCGGCGACTACATGACGTCGCTCGACATGATGGGCTGCTCGATTACGGTGTGTGCCGTCGACGACGAGTTGAAGGAGCTCATCGGCGCTCCCTGCGACACGCCGGCGATGACCGTCCGAGAGTAGGGTCGCCGCTGCCCGTATCCTTATTTTCTTTCCGGCTGATTCGGTGGCATGGCAGATACGGACGTCCAGGTGGCGGCGCTGCACGCGGCACTCGAGAACATCGCCGAGCGACTCGCCGACGAGAAGACCTACCTCACGGACCTCGACTCGGCCATCGGCGACGCCGACCACGGGGCGAACATGAACCGCGGCTTCCAGAAGGTCCTCGAGAAGACCGAGGGGATGGACGGCGAGCCGGCCGACATCGTCAAGGCGGTCGGCATGGCCATCGTGAGCGAGGTCGGTGGTGCGGCCGGTCCGCTCTACGGCGGCTCCATCATGACCGCGAGCCAGGAACTCGAAGCGGGCATCACCGCGGAGACGAGCGTCGCCTTCGCCGAGGCCTACCTCGAGAAGCTCCAGGACCGCGGGGGGGCCCAGCTGGGGCAGAAGACGATGGTCGACGTGGTCACGCCCGCCGTCCACACGTACAAGAAGTCCATCGAGGAGGACGGCCTCCCGCCGCTGGAGGCGCTCGCGAAGGCCGTCGACGCCGCCGAGCGCGGAGTGGCGTACACCGTCCCCCTCCGGGCGACGAAGGGGCGCGCCTCCTATCTGGGCTGGCGCTCCGTCGGTCACCAGGACCCCGGGGCGACCTCCACGCTGTTCATCCTCGAGGAACTGTTAGCGACCGCGAGTGAGTACCTCGACGGTGAGGTCGACAGAGACGCCACCTCGCCGACGGTACCCGACGACGGCGAGGAGGAGTCGTAGATGGTCGGCCTCGTCGTCGTCTCGCACTCGGCGAAGGCTGCCGAGGGTATCTGTGAGGTGGCGGCACAGATGGCGACCGGTGCGAGCATCGAACCCGCTGGTGGAGACAACGACGGCGGCCTCGGGACCTCTGTAGACAGAATCAGCGAAGCCATCGAAGCGGCCGACGACGGCGACGGCGTCGTCCTCCTGGTCGACCTCGGAAGCGCCGTGATGAACGCCGAACTCGCTGTCGAGATGCGTGAGGGAAGCGAGGTACGCATCGCGGACGCACCCGTCCTCGAAGCGGCTGTCAACGCCGCCGTGGAGGCGACGAGCGAGAAGGCGACGCTCGATTCGGTGGTTGCGGCGGCCGAAGAGGCCCGTGAGTACCGAAAACTGAACTGAACCGAACTGAACTATCCTTCGACCTCTTCGGTCGAGAGGACGTCCTCCAAGGCGTCGAGTGCGGCCTCGCTGTCGTCGCCGTCTGCGACGAGTCGGACTCTCTCACCGGACTTCACGCCGAGGCCCGTCACGCCGAGCATGCTCCGGGCGTTGACGAGGTCGCCGTCCTCGGGGCCGATCTGGATGTCGCAGTCGTACTCGTTCGCGGTCTCGACGAACTTCGACGCCGGGCGGGCGTGCAGGCCCGCTTCGGGGACGACGGTGACGAGTCGTTCCATACCCGTGTCTGCGGACGAGCGGTGTTAGCCGCTTCGATGTGCGTCGTCACACCCTCGACCGCGACACCCGCGGAGCACCGGGAGAAGAGTCAAGTCTTCCCAGTCCAATGACGTTTGATGACACACCGAACGGACGTCCTGGTGGTTGGTGGTGGGGCGACGGGTGCCGGTATCGCGCGTGACCTCGCCCTGCGTGGGGTCGACGTAACGCTGGCCGACCGCGGTGGCCTCTCGTCGGGCACCACGGGGCGGTCACACGGCCTGCTCCACAGCGGTGCTCGGTACGCCGAGGCCGACGAGGTCGGCGCTCGTGAGTGCATCGCGGAGAACGAGATACTCAGAGAGGTCGCCGGCCACTGTATCGGTGACACCGGCGGGCTCTTCGTCCAACTCGAGGAGGACGACCCCGACTACTTCGACACGAAACTCGCCGCCTGTCGCGAGTACGGCATCGACGCCGAGGTCATCTCGGGTGACGAGGCACGCGCGCGGGTCCCGGGACTCGCCGCGGCGGTCGAGCGGGCGATGGTCGTCCCCGACGCGGTCGTCTATCCGTCGCGACTCGTCGCGGCCAACGCGGCCGACGTCGAGCGGCACGGGGGGACCGTCCTCCGCGACGCGCCGCTCGAGTCGTTCGCCCTCGACGAGGGGCGCATCACGGGGGCTCGACTCGGCGGTGCGGCCGACGTCGACGCGACGTACGTGGTGAACGCGACGGGCGCGTGGGCCGGGCAGGTCGCCGAGAAAGCGGGCGTCGTGGTCGAGATGCGACCCACGAGCGGCGTGATGGTCTCCGTCGACTACGCCGACCTCGGCCCCGTGCTCAACCGCTGTCGGGACCCCGCCGACGGCGACATCATCATCCCACACGACGACCAGGTGGTGCTCGGGACGACCAGCAACGTCGTCGACGACCCCGACGACTACCCCAAAGCGCAGGCGGAAGTCGACAAGATGTTCGAAGAGTGTGGCGACATGTTACCCCCCGTTCGCGACGCGGAAACGATTCGTACCTGGTGGGGGGTTCGCCCGCTCTACGCGCCCGACGAGGACGCCCGCGGGAGCCAGAGCGGTGGCTCGGGAGCGAACCGCGGCATCTCGCGTGGGTTCTTCGTCCTCGACCACGCCGACGAGGGCGTGGAGAACTTCGTGAGCGTCGTCGGCGGGAAGCTGACCTCCTACCGGCTGATGGCCGAGGAGACGGCCGACCTCGTCGCCGACCGCCTCGGCGTCGACGAACCCTGCCGGACCGCCGAGGCGGTCCTTCCGGGCGCGAGTGACCCCGCCGAACTGAACGAGTTCGTCTCCGCGTACGACGCGCGGTCGCCGACGGACGAGGACGTGGTGGCCGACGACTGAGCCGCGCTGCCGCCGCGACACGAGGCGTGTCCGTCAGCCAGAGGTCTGACGCGGATTTACGGTCACCCGTGACAATCGCGCACATGTGACAATCACCGAAACGCGCACCGACCGGCCGAGTGTTCGCGTGGTGCGGGCGGTCGCCGTGGCGAAGGGTGTCGACTTCGACGACCTGGAACCGCTCTCGGAGGTCGTCGACCTCGAAGCCATCGACGACCTGTTCACCAACAGTTCGGCCGACCTGCGCGTCGAGTGGACACTGGACGGGTTCGTGGTCGCCGTCGACGCCGACGGGGAGGTCAGCGTCTCGGCGGTACCGACGAGCTAGCTGGTGGGTGGCGAGGCGACAGCGAGAACCGTTGGAGGGCGAGGTCGTTCAGGCGACCGCTTCTTCGAGCAACTGGAGCGGGTGGCGGATCTCGTAGCCGCTCCCGTGTTCCATCTGCATCGAGCAGGTGGGACACTCCGTCATCCCGACGCTACCCTTGGCGTGGTGCATGTGGTCGAACATGTCCTCGCCGATTTTCATCGACTTCTCGTACTTCTCGGCCTTCCAGCCGTAGGTACCCGAGATGCCCGAACAGGAGGAGCCGACGTCCTCGATCTCGAAGCCGTCGACCTCTCTGAACAGCTCCACCGCCTGTCGGTCGAGTCCCTGGTTGCGGGCGTGACACGGCGCGTGGTACGCGAGGTCGGGATAGTCGACGCTCTTGCCCTCGAGTGCCCCCTGGACGTCCTCGTAGATACGGAGGTACTCCAGCGCCTCGTAGGTGTGGTTCGACACCTCGTCGATGCCCGAGATCTGGAACAGTTCGGGGTACTCCTGTTTGAGCGACATCGAACAGGAGGTACAGGAGGCGATGACGTCGTACCCCTCGTCGATGAGGTCTTTGAACTCGGGGACGTTGACGTTCGCCGCGCGCTCGGCGTCGTCCAACATCCCGTTCGCGAACATCGGCGTCCCCGAACAGCGCTGGCGGGGGACCGCGATCTCGTAGCCGAACTCCTCGAACACGCGCACGAGGGCCTTGCCGACCTCGGGCGTGTTGTAGTTCGAGTAACAGCCGTGGAAGTACGCGATGCGCTTCTCCTCCGAGGAGACCTGCGCGCCGCCGCGCTCGCGCCACCACTCGCGGAAGGTCTGGGTCGCGAACTCGGGGAACTCCCGTTCGGCGGTGATGCCGAGCAGCTTCTCGTTGAGCTTCTGGACGAGCGAGTTCCCCATCACGGCGTTCGTGATGCGGGGGACCTTGCTCCCGAGTTCGGCGAGCGTGCGGTAGTTCGCGAGGATGCGGTTCCGGATGTACTCCCGGGAGCGGTGGTCCATCTGGTTCTCCACGTACTCCCCGCGGGCCTCGTTGTGCATCTGCGAGAGCGGGACGCTGGAGGGACAGGCGTTGTCACACCGCATACAGTTCGAACAGGACAGGATGGAGTCGTCGATTTCGACGTCTTCCTTGCGCTTGAGCCGCCACTGTTCGGGTCCTTGGAACTTCGGCCCCGGGAACTCGTCGTCGACCTCGGCGACCGGGCACGACGTATCGCACGCCGTACACTTGTAGCAGTTGTCCGCGCCGGGGCGGAGGTCCATACTGTCGTCGAACACGTCGACGGGCTCGAAGTCGTCGACGGGCTCGAAGTCGAAATCTGTGGGAGATTGTGCGTCACTCATATGGAGTCACCTGCCGCGCGGCCCGCGACGACACCGGTCGCGAGCGAGACGCCGCTGGCCGACTTCTCGGCCGCGACGTTCGCGCCACCGACGACACCGCCGGCGGCGAAGAGGTTCTCGAACTCTGCGTGACCGTCCGCCCGCGTGGGTCGAAGCCGGTCGTCGGGGACGACGCCGAACGAGGTGAACGGGTGGTCGCCGAAGGCGTCTTCGACGAACCAGTCGTAGCGGTCGTCCGGGTGGGGGATGTAACAGTCGAACAGCGGTTCGCGCACGCCCTCGCGCGAGGAGTCGATGCCCTTGCCGACGAGGCCGCCCGTCGCGAGGACGAACGCGTCGGCGTGGTACGGAATCTCGCGGCCCTTCCGGTCGACGATGACGGCCGACACCTCGCCGTCGTCCGTCTCGTAGCCGACCGCCTTGTTGCCCGACGAGATACCGACCCCGGCCTCGTCGAGCGCGTCGAAGAGGAGGTCCTCCAGACGGAGTCCGGGCAGGGAGGGCGGGCCCATCGGGACCTCGAACACCTCCGCGCCCAGATACGCCTCGAGGTCGGCACGTACCTCGTGTCGGTGGTCGTCGCCGAGGAGCGACGGGAAGCCGACGCGCGCTGCGCCGTCCAGATGCGGCTCGACGGCCGCGGCGAGCGCTTCGCGGGTGCCGCGCCCGCCGACGTCCTCGTCGGTGTCGAGCGCCTTCGCGAAGCGAGTCACCTTCGCGTCCGCCCGGAAGCGCTTCGGGAACTCGATGGTCACGCCTCTCGCCTCGAACGGGACGCCGGCGGCGTCGAGATGGTCGGCCGCCAGCGACGCCTCGAAGTCGGTCATCGACGCGAACCCCACGAGGAGCATGTCGCGGTCGTCCGAGGCGACGCCGGCCGCCGCCGCCTTCGGATACCGTGCCGTGGGTTTCACCGCGCCGCCGTGCGTGGGGACGAGCGCGTTCGCGTCCGTGTGTTCGCCGTGGTACTCGTCACCGACGATGTCGTCGAAGGTGGCCAGTCCCTCGCGGATGGCGTCTTCGCCGACGACACGGTAGGGGTGTTCCTCCGGGAGGCTGTCGAGCCCCTCGAAGGGGTCGGCGAGGGGGCCGTCGGCGTCGGGCGTGTACCCGAGGACGTCGATGAGGCCGCTCGCGTGTCGGAGCGTGCTCTTCTTGTGGGTGATGAGCCGGACGCTCGCGCCCGTCTCCGCAGCGGAGAGCGCGGCGACGGTCCCGGCGACGCCGCCCCCGACGACGATGACGTCCTCCTCAATCGCCATCCCGCCGTCCTCCGTCGGCGGCCGCCCGCTTCGCCCCCGCGTCGTCGCCGACAGCCGGGCCGCCGTCGAACGCGCCGAAGTCGACGTCACTCCCGACGCGGACGGGGTCGCGGTCGCGGTTCATCGTCGTCGCGTGCAGGAGATGCTTCAGCATCGCCTGCGAGAGCTGTTCGCCCCACATCGCGTGTCGCTCGCCCTTCCAGCGCTCCTGGTAGAGTTCGTCGAGCGCCTCGCGGGCGACCGGCTCGGGGTACTCCATGGCGAGTTCGTTCGCCATCCGGTGACAGCAGAAGGCCCCTTGACAGTTCCCCATCGACGCCCGGGTCCGAAGCCGGACGGCGTTGAGGTCCGACCCGGCCGACGAGATGGCGTCGCGCACCTCGGCGCGGGTGACTCCCTCGCACTCACAGACGGTGGGGTTCGGCTCGTTCGTCTTCAACACCTCGTCGGCGCGAGAGCCGAGTCGCTGGACCGACCGCCGACCGATGGGCGACCGGAGGCCGAACTCGTCCATGTAGTCCCGCAGAACGGAGAAGTCCTCGCTCCCCGGCAGCGGCACGTCGGCGGTCCGGCACTCGGTCGTGTCGCCGAACTTCGCACAGACGTGGTCGGAAATCTTCTCGGCCATCATCCGGAAGGTGGTGAACTTCCCGCCGACGATGCTCGTCATGCCGGGCAGGTCGTCGCGGGCGGCGTGGTCGAGTAAGAAGAAATCGCGCGTGATGTCGGTCGGGTCCGTCGTGCCCGTCCCCGGCGGTTCGTAGAGGGGTCGGACGCCCCAGAAGGAGCGGATAGTCCGCGCCTCCTGCAGCATGGGGACCAGCTTCGACAACTCGGAGATCATCATGTCGACCTCCCACTGCTCTTCGGGGTAGTCCTCGGGGTCTTCGACCTCCTCGTCGGTCGTTCCCAGGATGGCCGTCGTCTCGTGTGGCACGATGATGTCGGCGTTCCCCTTTGGTTGACACCGGTTGATGACCGTGTCGACCTGTCGGACGTTCATGATGGTCATCACGCCCTTCGAGGGACGGACCTCGATGTCGACGCCGGCCATGTCGCCCACGCGCCCGGCCCACGCGCCCGTCGCGTTCACCACGTAGTCGGCGTAGATCTTCTCGCGTCCGCCGCTCCGCCCGTGGACGCGCTTGCCCTCGCCGGAGGTGTGTTCGACCTCGACGCCGACGACTTCACCCGCCTCGATGAGCACGTCGACGACCTTCGAGTGGGTCTCGATGCGCGCACCGTGTTGCTCGGCCGAGGCGGCGTTGGCGACGCAGAGTCGGAACGGGTCGATGGCCCCGTCCGGGACGCGAATCGCCTTGTCGATGTCCTTCGCGAGGTACGGCTCTAGCTGTCGGGCCTCCGCGTTCGAGAGGACCTCTGTCGGAATGCCACACTCCTTGCAGCCTTTCAGCTTCTTCTCGAAGTACTCCTCGGTGTCCTCGGGTCGCTTGACGAACAGCCCACCGGTCATCTCGACGGTGTGGCTCGCGATCTCCCGCAGCACCCGGTTCTCCTCGATACACTCCTTGGCGCTCGGCTGGTCCGTGACCGCGTACCGGCCGCCGCTGTGGAGCAGGCCGTGCATCCGGCCCGTCGTCCCGTGTGTCAGGTTCCCCTGCTCGACGAGCGTGACGTCCATCCCACGCATCGCCAGGTCCCGCGCGATTCCTGTCCCGGTCGATCCCCCGCCGATGACCAGGATCTCTGGTGTGTCTGTCATTAATCTTTGTAACGCTGTGGACCCTATCCACTTTACTTTACCTCTCCTCGGCACTCGCTAGATATGTCTGGTGTTATCACGCCCCGCGTTGCGTGGAGAGCGCCCCCGACGAGACGGCGCGCGCGCCCCGATAGCGGCTTCCAGAACGGGGGTAAACTGACGCTGGAACACCGCTCACACGCGTGTGCCCCGTTCGAGACCCCACCGGAAGAGACACTCACGCATGCGTGTGCAAAGATTGTGAAGAACGGCCGAAGACGTGTCTGACTCCCAATGAATTAGCAAAGTTTATCACACTCTTTCACACTGTTTACTGGTACCGCCGGACCGTGGATAAAGAACATGCGTCCGGCACAGGCTGGCACACCAAGGTGCTACACACATGAGTCAGGACACATTCGTCGGTGCGATCGACCAGGGGACGACAGGAACGCGCTTCATGGTGTTCGACCACGCGGGTGAAGTGGTCGCGAACGCTTACGAGAAGCACGAACAGATCTACCCGGAGCCCGGCTGGGTAGAACACGACGCGAACGAGATCTGGCGGAACACGAAGCACGTCATCAACACGGCCCTCGACGAGGCCGGACTGAGCGCCGACCAGCTCGAGGCCATCGGCATCACGAACCAGCGCGAGACGACGGTCGTGTGGGACGCCGAGACCGGCAAGCCCATCCACAACGCGCTCGTCTGGCAGGACCGGCGGACGACCGACCGAGTCGAGGAGATTCAGGCCGAGGACAAGGTCGAGTGGATTCGTGGCAAGACGGGGCTGGAGTGCGACGCGTACTTCTCCGCGACGAAGGCGGAGTGGATTCTCGACAACGCGGACCCGATCAAGCTCTCCCGCTCGCGGCCCGAAGACGTCCGCGACCGCGCCGAGGCCGGCGAACTGATGATGGGGACCATCGACTCGTGGCTCATCTACAAGCTCACGGGCAACCACATCACCGACGTCACCAACGCGTCGCGGACGATGCTGTACAACATCCACGACAACGAGTGGGACGAGGAGCTCCTCGAGGAGTTCAACGTCCCGGCGTCGATGCTGCCCGAGGTCCGGCCGTCTTCGGACGACGATTACTACGGCACGACGGGTGACTCCTCACCCGACTTCCTCGACGCCGACATCCCCGTCGCCGGCGCGCTCGGCGACCAGCAGGCCGCGCTGTTCGGCCAGACCTGTTTCGACGAGGGCGACGCGAAGAACACCTACGGCACCGGTTCGTTCATGCTCATGAACACCGGCGAGGAGGCCGTCGCCTCCGAGCACGGCCTGCTCACGACCATCGGCTTCCAGCGCTCCGGTGAGCCGGTCCAGTACGCCCTCGAGGGTGCCATCTTCATCACGGGTGCCGCGATCGAGTGGCTCGAGGACATGACCCTCATCGAGAACGCCGCCGAGACTGAGGAGCTCGCCCGCTCGGTCGACTCCACCGACGACGTCTACCTCGTCCCAGCCTTTGCCGGCCTCGGCGCGCCGCACTGGGACGGTCGCGCCCGCGGGACCCTCGTCGGCATGACGCGTGGTACCCGACGCGAGCACGTCGTCCGTGCGACGCTCGAATCCATCGCGTACCAGACGCGCGACGTCGCCGAGGCGATGGAGGCCGACTCCGGTATCGACATGGGCTCGCTCCGTGTCGACGGCGGGGCCGTGAAGAACAACTTCCTCTGTCAGCTCCAGGCGGACATCATAGACACCGAAATCGTCCGTCCGGTCGTCGACGAGACGACGGCGCTCGGCTCCGCGTACGCCGCCGGTCTCGCCGTCGGCTACTGGGAGACGCTCGACGAACTCCGCGACAACTGGCAGGTCGACCGCGAGTTCGATGTCGACCCCGACGCGGACTACGAGAAGAACTACGAGCGCTGGAACGAGGCGGTCGCCCGCGCCGAGGACTGGGCGCGCGACGGTGGTGACGACTAGATGAGCGTCGTCCTGCAGGCGTCGGCGATCATCGATGCGATCGCCAACCCCGGGCTCCTGCTCGCGGCGTTCGCAGGCGGCGCGTTCGGCGCAGCACTGGGTGCCTTGCCGGCGTTCTGTTTCACCGGCTTCATGGTCATCGCCGGCGAGGCCGCGAATCTCGCTGCCGGTGCCGTCGTTGAGGCCGGTAGCATCGACCTCGGCGGGGCCGGTGTCGCCGCTGGCATCACCGGCAACGTCGCGTTCGGGACGGTCTTCGGCCCACACATCTCCTTCGCCGGCGGCGCGGCCGCCGCGGCCTACGCGGCCAAGAAGGGATACATGGACTTCGGCTTCGACTACCACGAGGCGAAGAACATCCCGGCGGCGCTCGGCACCAAACCCGACGTCCTCGTCGTCGGTGGCCTCTTCGGTATCCTCGGCTACATCATCACGGCCATCTCCGGCACCGTCGGGCTCCCGTGGGACCCGATCGCCATCGCGGTCGTCCTCTCGGCAGTCGCACACCGCCTCGTGTTCGGCTACGACCTCATCGGCGAGGTCCGCGGTAGCGGCATCCTCGACATGGGGCCGTTCGAGCGCGAGGAGATGCGACCGGCACAGAGCAGTGCCGGCGCGATGACCGACGGCGGCGAGACCAAGCAGCGCCTCGCCACCGAGCCGTGGCTCGGCCACCAGTACAAGTGGGGGAACGTCGCGATGATCGGCCTCGTTGCCGGTCTCATCGGCGGCGTCACGGCACTGACGACCGGCAGCGCCTTCCTGGCGTTCGGTATCAGCGCCGCGTCGCTGACGTTCCTCAACCTCGGCGTCGCCCAGATCCCGGTGACCCACCACATGACGCTCCCCGCGTCGACGGCCGCGTTGGCCGTCACCGGTGGCGTCGCGGAGGTCGGGGCGGTCGCGATGGTCGTCGCCGGTGTCTTCGGCGTCTCCGGCGCCCTCACGGGCGAGGTCGTCCAGCGTGTCTTCTACGCGCACGCCGACACCCACTTCGACCCGCCGGCCGCAGCCATCGTGGTGAACACGTTCTTCATCGCGGTGCTCGCCATCGTCGGCGTCTTCAGCACCGCCGTCTGGGTCCCGACCCTCTGATCGGGACGCAGTCGGCTCGTCGCATCGTTCTCCGACCGTCGTTTCGACGACGTCCGAGCAACACGTGTCGCCGCACCACGACACGACAGCGTACGATAGAACCGTGACGTGACTCCTCGCGCCAGACATAGCATGGACCTCGACGAACGAATCGAACGACGTCGACGCGGCGAGAGCGAACGCGCACTCGTCCGTGACTTCGACGTACTGAGCCCCGTGACCCATCTGACCGAGCCGAACGGACGAGGACCCGTCCTCGAACGGCTGCTTGACGTGCTCGACCCGACGTTCGGCGGCGACCTTCCGGACGACGCCTACGTCTGGGGCCCGAAAGGCGCCGGGAAGTCCGCGGTCGTCAGCGCCCTGTTCGGACATCTCTCCGAGCGGAACGCTCGGCGTCGGTCGGCGATCCTCACGACGACGCGGGCAGTCGCGCCGCCGGCTACGCTCTTCGTCTACGTGGACGCGCGCGACGCCTCGAGCGAGTTCGCGTTGTATCACGACATCCTCGACAGCATCGTCGACGAACCCGTCCCCGAAGGTGGTGTCGGGACCGACGACCTCCGAGACCGCCTCGGAGAGGAACTGGTCGGGACGACGCAGGCCGTCGTCGCCGTCGACCACGTCAACGAGGCGAACACGCTCACGACGGGGCAGGTCGACTCGCTCCTCGACATGTCCTCGATGGCGTATCTCGTCGTCGGGCGGGACGCACCGGACACAGCGGCACCCGAAACCGACGAGGCGGTCGCGACACGGGTCGACGAGACGGTCGAGGTTCCGCGGTACGAGCGACACGCGCTGGTCGACATCCTCACCCAGCGGGCGTCGCTCGGTCTCACGCGGAACGCCGTCTCACACACCGACATCCGCGAGGTGGCGTCGTGGGCCGACGGCGACGCGCACGACGCGCTCGCGGCCGTCTTCGGCGCCGCCGACCACGCGCTCGAGCGTGACCAGGACCGAATCAGCACCGACGACATCGAGGTCGGGATGGACTCGGTCCCGTGGCCGTCGGTGTCGCTCGGGCGGGTCCTCGCGCTCCCGGAGAACCGACGGCGGATCCTCCGCCGCCTCCTCGAACTCGACGCGAACGCGGTTTCGTCCGTCACCGCGGCGACGGACGCGCTCACCGCCGACCCGTACATCGACCTCTCGGCGACGACCATCAAGCGGGTCCTCTACGAACTCGCCGAAGCCGGCGTGGTCAAACGGATCGAGACCGACGAGGACCGGGGCCTCGGTCGCCCCCCGAGTCGGCTCGAACCACAGTTCCCGACCCGCGTGTTTCGACGACTGGTCGACATCAGCGACTGACGGCCACTCGCGGAAACGACGCCTCTTTCCTTCCGCTCTGTCGACGTCCTCGTATGAGCCCACCGCTCGCGCTCGATATCGACGGGACGCTGACCACGTCGACCGGGAGCCTCGACCCACGACTGTTCGACGCACTCGCCGCGTGGGACGCGCCCGTCGTCGTCGCCACGGGCAAGTCGTTCCCGTACCCGGTCGCGCTCTGTCACTTCGCCGGACTGCCAGAGCGCGTCATCGCCGAGAACGGTGGCGTCGTCTGCACGCCCGACACTGTCCGGTTCGCCGGCGACCGCGAGCGCGCCGTCCGGGTCATCGAGGCGTTCGAGTCACGGGGTGGAGACGTCGGCTGGAGCGACGCCGACCTCGTGAACCGCTGGCGCGAGACCGAACTCGCCGTCTCGATGGACGCGGACGGGACGCTCCTCAGAGACGTCGCCGCCGAGTTCGACATGGAGGTGGTCGACACCGGCTACGCCTACCACGTGAAGACGCCCGGCGTCGAGAAAGGCGAGGGGCTGGAACTGGTCGCCGAGGAACTCGGCTTCGACCCCACCGCCTTCGTCGCCGTCGGCGACAGCGAGAACGACGCCTCCACGTTCGCCGTCGCCGGGCGCTCGTTCGCCGTCGCCAACGCCGACGACGTGGCGAAGGCGGCCGCCGACGTCGTCCTCGACGAGGGGTACATGGACGGGACGCTCAGGGCGCTCGACGCGGTTCGCGACGCGGACTGAGCCGCGCTCACGCCTCGGTCGTCGACTCGGCGACCCACGCGTCGAACGCCTCGAACAGGTCGTCCTCGTCGAACCGCTCGATACAGGGCACGTCGTACGGGTGTTCTTCGACGAGTCGGGCCACGAGCGCCTCGTACCGCTCGTCGGTCGTCTTCACGAGGAGGAGTTCCTCCCTGTCCTCGACGACCTCACCCTCCCACCGGTAGGTCGACGTGCAGGGGAAGCGGTTGACGCAGGCGGCCAGGCGCGCTTCGACGACGGTTCGGGCGAGGTCGGCGGCCACCTCGGTGGGCGCGGTGACGTACAGCGTCGGCATGGTCGTCGGGTCTCAGGAGTCGAAGGGGGCGAACCGACCGTTGATGTCCCACTCGTGGACGCAGTAGGCGTTCCCGGCCCGTCGCTCGCCGTCGGCGACGACGATTCGCCAACTCTCCGCGTCCGCGTTCCACGTCTCCTCTCGGCCGCACCGCTCACACGTCCGGTCGGTCGGCCGCCGAAGGTCTCCGCTGCTCATACGTTCAGTGGCGACGTCGAGGGATTTAACCCTGTCTCAGTTTCGCCCGGTTCCGGTGGGGTTAGGTGCGTCACGTCCCTTCGTTCTACATGGCCTTTCACACGTTCGACGCCGACCGCGCCGACGACCTCGAAAAGCCGGGGCGGTACCGGTTCTGCTCGCGCGAGGAACTGCTCGACCTCCTCGCGCCCACGTCCGGCGACGTCGTCGCCGACCTCGGGAGCGGAACCGGCTTCTACACCGACGAGGTCGCGCCGTTCGTCGACACGCTGTACGCCGTCGACGTCCAGAGCGAGATGCACGACCGCTACCGCGAGAAGGGTGTCCCCGACGGCGTCGAACTCGTGACTGCCGAGGTGCGTGACCTTCCCTTCCCCGACGACGCCCTCGACGCGGCCTTTTCGACCATGACGTACCACGAGTTCGCGACCGACGATGCACTCGCCGAACTCGCCCGAGTGGTCCGTCCCGGCGGCCGCGTCGTCACCGTGGACTGGTCGGCACGCGGCGACGCCGTGGATGGCCCGCCGGTCGACGAACGTTACGGGCTGGGTGACGCCGTCACTGCCTTCGCCGACGCCGGCTTCGCCACGGTCCGCGCCACAGAACGCCGAGAGACGTTCGTCTCGGTCGTCCGCCGCACGGCCTGACTTCAGCTATAATTTGACGAACGTACGAATATAATCGGAAACAAGCGGTATATTCTCCGTATAAAATCTATGATTCTCTGAATACAAACGTGAACTAGTAGATAATACGACTACATGGAATATGAGGACAACCGTTAAACCTCGAGTCGTGCCAGCGTTACACATGGTACTCCACAACGCCGATATCGACCCACACCGGAACGAGCACGGCTACTACGAGTGTCTCTCGTGTGGCACGCGGACGACGAGCGACGACCCGCTCGGGCGGTGTGTCGACTGCGGCGGCGAGGTCCGAAACATCGGGGTCGCCCGCGAGTAACGCAGAGGAACGCGACGTCAGGTACAGGTCAGGCGGACTTGGTCTCCCCGACGCTCCCCATCGAGGTACCTCGTTCGATGAGGAGGACGACGGCACCACCGACGACCGCCGCCGCGAGGAAACTGCCCACCAGCTCCGGCGTCCAGCCCTGGTTCGCCTCGGCGAGTCGCCGGCTGACGTCCGCGACGGGAGCACGGAGCGCACCGACGATGAGGCTGACGAGGAACGCGAGCGTCGCCTCCCGACGTCGGCTGAGTGCCCACTGGACGACGTGTGAGGTCGTGAAGAGTCCCACGACGGCCCCGGAGACGAACGTCACGACAGTCACGACGGCGGGCGTGAGCCCGGGAACGGTTCCGCCGAGCGCGACGGCGATGAGCCCGTCGACCGTCTCACGGAGGGTGTCGATCATGAACTCGTACTGTCCGATGAGGATGAGGATGAGCGAACCGGAGATACCCGGGAGGACGAGCGCGCTGACCGCGATGAGCCCCGCGACGAAGACGACGGCCGACTGGTGACCGAGCGCCGCCGCGGCCCGGCCGGAGACGACGAACGCGAAGACGAACCCCGCGATGGCGGCCGCGACGCGTCCACGCGTGTTCAGCTGTACGTCGCTCCACAGCACCACCGCGGAGGCACCGATGAGCCCGAAGAAGAACCCGAAGGTGAGCACCGGGACGGTCTCGATGGCCGTATCGACGAGCCGCGTCACGGTGATGATCGCTGTCACGATGCCGACGCCCAGCACGACGAGGAACGGCAGGTCCATCTCCGCGGCGGCCTGCCAGGCTTCGCGCGAGTCCTCGCCGGGGACGACGACGCTCGCGAGCGAGCGAAGCCGCCCCGGCGAGACTCCGGTGATGGCACCGATGAGCCGCTCGTAGATACCGGTGACGAGCGCGATGGTCCCGCCCGAGACCCCGGGGACCGCGTCGGCGGTCCCCATACAGACCCCCTTCGCGTAGACGATGAGCCACCCCAGCGCAGCAGTGCGTCGGTCCATCGCGAATCAGTTCACGCGAGCGCGATAGTCGGCCGTCCCTGTCGGGTCGTCGAGCGACTGGCCGACCGCGAGGTCGGCAGTCGCGTCCGTCGACCTGTCAGCCGAAGACGCGTCGTCGTCCGGAGCGGTCGACGCCGTGTCGATCTGGCTCTCACCGTCGGTGTCGCCGAGCGTCAGCTCCGAGGTCCGTCGTTCGAGCGTGACCTCGACCGTGCCCGACTGGTCACCGTTGACCTGTCCCTCGGGGACGTCGACCGTCGCCGCGTACTCCTCGACGCCGGCCGACTCGTTGAGCTGGACGAGTGTGCTCGGGGTCGAGATGTTGTACGGCCCCACCGCACGGACGCTCACGTTCGTGTAGCCGTTCTCGGGACCGTACTGGTCGTAGCCGGTCGTCGAGTAGGGGAGGGTCATCGTGAACTCCCCGTCAGCGTTCGTCCGCGCCTGCTGGCGGTAGGTGAAGGTGTAGTTCCCGACCGGGGCGCGCATGTCGACTTCGGCGGTCACCGTCGTGTTGGCGGGAGCGCCGCTCCCCTCGATGCGTGCGCCGGGCACCCGCTCGAACGTCTTCAGCCACGAGGGGTTCGTGACGAACATGCGAGTCGCCGGGAAGCCCGTCAGCTGCTGGGCCAAGAGGAACTCACGCTGGTACGACGCGGCGCTGAACGCCGACCGGTTGCTCGTCCGCACGAGGCGGTAGTGTTCGAGCGCGGAGACCCGCTCGGCGGGAACCGCACCGATACCACCGAGCTGTGCGGTGCCGTCCCGTTCGACGTAGGCCCGCGCGGCGCTCATGTTCTGGAACTCACGGACGGCGTCCGTCCGGTTGCTCGGGAACGTCCGGACGCTGACGCTGTCGCCGGCCTGCGTCTCGGCCTGTCGCGTCTCCCAGTCGACGACGACCGGTCGCGGCTCGACGGCGCTGCCGTGGTAGTGGTAGAGGCGGACCATCTGACTCTCGTAGTACCGCTGCTCGCGGACGACGAGACTCCCCCGGAAGTTCTGGGTGTACATCGGCTGGAAGAACTCCTCTTGGGTGACGTTCTCCTCGTCGTAGAAGACGATGGGCGCGCCGAACTTCGAGTTGGGCGAGGCCATCTGCCAGTCGACCATCACGTACCGCGTCTCGTTGCCCTCCTGGCTCTGTCGGGCCAGCACCGATTCGGCCTGGTCTTCGGAGGGGGCGAGCAGGTAGTTCGCCGCCTCGGTGGCGCCCTCCTGGAACGGGTTGGCGTTCGGGATACGCTCACCGCGGACCGTTATCCAGTGCCCGTAGTCCCACCACGACTGGACCCCGTAGCTCCCGTCGGGGTACGCGAAGTCGTCGGTTCGGTCGTACGTCCCGTAGTACGCCATCTCGTTGGACGCGCCGCCGAACGTGCCCTCCGCGGGCGTCTCGTTGGCCATCCACCGCAGGCTGTCGTCCCACTGGACGACGTTGCCCGGGCCGTTCTGCTGGGCGGTCTGCCACGCGGTCTGGCTGCCGTCGACCGACGGGTTACCGGTGTTCCGCACGTTCAGCGGGACGACGAGCACCGGCGCGAGCACGAGCATAATCACGACGGCGACGGTGATGACCTGCCAGGCCTTGACGTCCGAGAGCGACTCGGGGACCGAGCGGAGGTCGATGTACCGCAGGAGTTCGCCGACGAGGTAGGCGTTCATCACCGCCACGACGACGGCGAGGTAGTAGTTGAACCGCACCTGCGTGAACGCGGCGGCCGTGATGAAGACGGCCCAGACGACGACGAACAGGTGCTCGGAGTCGTAGTCGGTGAGGAGCGCCGCACCGACGATGAGTGCCGCCACGACGACGAGGCTCGTGACCTGTGCGTTCAGGCCGACGACACCGCCGATGGCTCCGAAGAGGCTCGGGACGAGGAAGACGAGCGCGACGACGACGAGTGACCCGAGGACGTACGCGAGGTGGCGCGTCTCGCCCTCGTCGACCAGCGGCTTCGCGAGGAACCAGACGGCAGCGGCGACGCCGGTGAAGAGGGTGAAGCCGTACTCGAGGAGGAGTCGTCCCGTCGCGTCCACCCCCTGTTGCTGGAGGAGGCTCGGGCTCAAGAACGGCTGTGCCTCGCCGATGGTCCGGGCGGCCGCACCCTGTGAGAACCCGACGATGCGGAGGAGGTTCGTCTGGACCAACGAGAGCACCGAGGGGAGGGCGACGGCGACGATTCCGGCCCCGACGACCACGATGCCGAGCACCGCGACCGGGTACAGCGACGTGTCGACGTCGCGCGTCTCCCACTGGCGCGCGAGCCAGCCCAAGAAGACGGCGGCGGCACCCACGCCGAGGGGTGCGACGACCTGCAGGAGCGAGAAGTCGGTGACGGAAAAGCCCACGACGTCGACCTGTACGAGCATCAACAGGGCCGTGACGACGCCGATGACGGCCACGGCGTACGCGACTGGTTCGGGCGTCTCGCCGGCGACGACGCGACTCGAGAGCTTCACCAGCGTGAACACGCCGAAGACGCCGACGAGCAGCACGCCCGGCGGCCACACCCACATGTAGGCGGCGAGCGCGAGGCCGCCGAGCGCGGCGTACGCCGTGGGCCGTCGGAGCGCGTCCCACTCGCCGTCCGTCACGAGTTCCCAGACGGGCAACTCGCGCTCGGCGACGGACAGCGCGACGACGATGCCGAGCACGGCGAGCGCCTGGAAGAACGGCTCGGCCCCGTTGTGGTCGGCGAATCCGACCAGGGTCCGCTGGAGGAACGTCCCCGGCAGGAGGGCGAGGACGACCACGCCGAACAGCCCGCCGACGCGTCCGCCGAGGCGCTTCCCGAGGTAGTACGTCGGGACGGCCGCAAGCGCACCGAACACCGTCGGCGCGACGAGCAGGGCCATCGAGACCTGCGAGTCGCTCGGTGCCCCGAGACCGATGACGAGCGCGCCCGTCGCGACGAGCTGGTCGTACAGCGTCCCGAACTGGCCGACACTCGTCCCGAACGGGAAGTACGTCCAGGGGTCGAACGGCATCGTCGTCGGCCAGTTCCGAACCGTGTAGTTCACCTCGCGGAGGTGATACCATGCGTCGTTTCCGGAGAAGTAGACGGTTCCCCCCCGTGTGAACGAGTCCAGTTCCTGGAGGCGGAGGCCTACCATGAAGGCCATCGCCACCAGGAGGGCGGGGACGTGGAACCAGTCTTCGAAGATGTCGAGGACGGATCCGCCGTCGTCCTCGGCACGCTCGCTACGCTGACTCATTGTTCGTGTGGACCGCCATCTCGCGCATAAGCCTTGTGAAACGATGTCCGAAACGGCGTACTCACGCGGGTGAGCGTGTCATCGCCACACATCCGCTGTACCGGTCTCGCCCGTCACGTCCAGGCCGGGGGTCGACCCGCCCTACCAGGTCAGCCCTTCGTAGACGAGTCCCTCGCGCGGCTCGATACAGTGTCTCCCGTCGAGGACGAGCGGGTGTGCCATCGCGTCGAACGCCGCGTCGAGGTCGGCGTACTCGGGCCAGTCCGTCGCGACGAGACACGCGTACGCACCGTCGAGCGCTTCTTCGGGACTGTCGGCGACGGCGAACTCGAGGTCGGGGTACGCCTTCCGCATCGTCTCGACGGCCGCCGGGTCGTGGGCGACGACGTCGGCTCCCCGTTCCGCGAGCCCGCGCAGGAGCGGTGCCGAGCGCGTCTCTCGGACGTCGTCGGTACCGGGTTTGAACGACAGGCCGAGCAGTGCCACGCGCTTGCCGGTGACGTCGAGATGGTCGTCCAACAGACCGAGGAGCCGCTCGGGCATCATCTCGTTCACCTCGACCGCGGCCGTCAGCATCGGGGGTTCGTACCCCTCGGCACGGGCCGCCGCGATGATGGCCGCGACGTCCTTCGGGAAGCACGAGCCGCCCCATCCCAACCCGGAGTCGAGGAACGACCGCGTGATGCGGTCGTCCAGCCCCATCGCGTCGGCGATCTCGTAGGTGTCGACGCCGAGTTCCTTGCAGATGTTCCCCAAATCGTTGATGAGTGACACTTTTGCCGCGAGGAACGCGTTGTTCGCGTACTTCATCATCTCCGCCTCTCTGGTGCCGGTCTCGACGACGCTGGTGTCGTACCGGTCGGTGAGGGGCTCGTAGACACGCCGCTGGACGGCGAGCGTCCGGTCGTCGTCCGCGCCCAGCACTACCTTGTCCGGCTCCATGAAGTCCATCACGGCGGTCCCCTCGCGCAGGAACTCGGGGTTCATCCCGACGCCGACCTCCTCGCCCAGCTCGTTCCCGCTCGCCTCGGCGACGAGCGGCGCGATGAGGTCCTGCGTCGACCCCGGAACGACGGTACTCTTGACGATGACCGTGTGCCACGCGTCTTTCTCCGTGAGGGTTTCGCCCAACTGCTCCGCCCCGGCCTCCATGATGGAGAGGTCGATACTCCCGTCCTCACGAGAGGGCGTCGGCAGCGCGACGAACGTCGCTTCCGTGTCGAGGACGGCCGTGTAGTCGGTCGTCGCGCTGAGGCGCTCTGTTTCTAAGACGTGCCGTGAGACCAGTTCCGGGAGGTGTTCCTCGTGGATGGGCGGTTCGCCGCGGGTGAGCGTCGCGACGACCTCCTCGTCGATGTCGACGTTGACGACGTCGTGGCCCAGTTCCGCGAGACAGGCTGCGAGCGTCGTGCCGACGTACCCGCTCCCGATGACGCTGATATCCATGGTTCTCTGACTGTCGGGCGGCGGCAAAAAGGGTGTGTGAGAGAAGCCACCACGCGACAGCTCCGAGCACGACGGAGACGAGAAGAGCTATTTCGCCGGGTCGATATCACCCTCCAGTGAAGGTCTCCGTCGTCATCTGCACGTACGCACCCGACGTGTTCGACCACTTCGTCGACGCGGTCAACAGCGTCCTCGCGGGGACGTACGACGACGTCGAGGTCGTCGTCGTCGTCGACGGTGACGAGTCCCTCTTCGAGCGCGTCCGCGACCGATACGGGCGTCACGACGACGTGGTCGTCCACTGCAACGACGAGAACCTGGGCCTGTCGGCGAGTCGAAACGTCGGTGTCGAACGAGCGTCGGGCGACGTCGTCGCCTTCCTCGACGACGACGCTGTCGCACACCCGGAGTGGGTCGAACGACTCGTCTCCCTCTACGAACGACACGACGCCGTCGCCGCCGGCGGCCGGATGACCGGCCGGTGGGTCGCGGGCAAGCCGACGTTCCTCCCCGCGGAGTTCTACTGGCTCGTCGGCGTCACTCACCGGGGATTCCCCCTCGAGGAGTGCGAAGTCAGAAACACGTTCGGGTCGAACATCTCCTTTCGGAAGGAGGTCTTCGAGGAACTGGGTGGGTTCGAGACGGACCTCGGTCGCGCGGGCGAGCAGAACCTCCAGGGGGAGGAGACGGAGTTCGCCGCGCGGATGCGAACGCGGTACGGGGAGGGTGTGTGGTACGACCCCGAGGCGGTGGTAGAACACAAGGTGTTCGACTACCGGACGAAGCCAAAGTGGCTGCTGGAGCGCGCATTCTGGCAGGGCTACTCGAAGCGGGTGATGGCCGACATCCTTCCGGACGAGGACGGCGGGGAAGAGAGTGCGTTCCTGCGGCAGCTGCTGTTCGCGTTCGTCCCCGCTCGTCTCCGGGCGGTCGTCACCGAACGGACCGCGGCGAGTGCGCTCCAGTTGGGGTTCCTCGTCGCCCTCACGGCGACGGTGGGCCTCGGTTTCGCCTTCGCCACCGTCGACCGCTGGCGTGCTGACCGTTCACCAGAGCAACATACTTAATATCCCCATCGGGGATGCTTGCGTATGACCGTACTTCTCACCGGAGCGGACGGCTACGTCGGGTGGCCGACGGCGCTCCGACTCGCGGACCAGCTGGACGAACGCGTCGTCTGCGTCGACAACCTCGGCCGGCGTGAGTGGGTCGAACAGGTCGGAAGCGTCTCTGCCGTCCCGGTCGACTCGCCCGCCGACCGGTTCGCGGCGAGAGAGAACCTGAGCTTCGTCGAGGGCGACCTCGCCGACCGCGACGTCGTGGCCGGCTTGCTCGACGTGCACGAACCCGACACCGTGCTCCACCTCGCGGCACAGCCGAGCGCCCCCTACGCGGGTATCAACGGCGAACGGGCGCTGTACACCCAGCGAAACAACGTCTCGTGTGCACTGAACCTCCTCCACGGCCTGCACGAGGCCGGACTGGACGATACGCACTTCGTCGAGACGACGACCACCGGCGTCTACGGCGCACCCGGCTTCCCGATTCCCGAGGGCGGCGCGGTGATGGAGAACGACGGCGAGCGCGACCACGTTCCGTTCCCCGCGATGGGTGGGAGCTGGTACCACCAGACAAAGGCGTTCGACGCGGGCAACATGCGCCTCGCCGCCGCCGACTTCGACCTCGACGTCAGCGACGTTCGGACCGCCATCGTCTACGGGACGCGCACGCCCGAGACCGACGACACCGGGCTGGAGACGCGGTTCGACTTCGACTACTACTTCGGCACCGTCGTCAACCGGTTCTGTGCACAGGCGGTGGCCGGCTACCCCATCACGGTGTACGGTAAGGGCGAACAGCGGAAACCGATGGTGAGCCTCGAAGACACCGTCGAGAGCCTCGTCCGCCTCACCGAGCGGGGACACGCCGGCGAGTCAGGGACGGTCGACGTGTACAACCAGGTCACGCGACCCGTCGCCATCGTGGAACTCGCCGAGACGATCGCCGACGTCGCCGCTGAGTACGGCATCGACGCCGAGGTGAAACACTACGAGAACCCGCGCGACGAGGACGAGAGCCACAAGATGGAGATCGACAACGACCGGTTCATCGACCTCGTCGGCGGACAGCGCCAGACGCTCGAAGACGGCATCCACGACGTGTTCGGCTCGCTCGTCGACCACCGCGACCGCATCGAGGCCCACGAGGACCGCTTCCTCCCGGGCGTGCTCGTCGACGAGTAACCGTCCGCTGCCGGTCAGAAGGGAACGTTGTCGACGACGACCTCCCGGAACCGAACCGAGAGCCCCGTCAGCGCGGCGAAGTAGACGACCCCGCCGACAACGACGAGGACGACGCCAGTCACGAGCGTCGGGGCGAGGAGGTATCGCCCCCCGGCCACGACGAGCCCCATGACGACCGCGGCGAGCAGCTGGCGTCCGATCTCGTCCAGTGGCAACTGCACCCCGACGACGTCCTGCACCGCACGGTGTCCGAGCGCGAGGGCGACGACGGCCGAGACAGCGGTCGCCGCGGCGGCACCGACCCAGCCGAACTGCCAGACGAGGACGAGGTTGAGCGCGACGTTCACCGTGATGAACACACCGTCGATACGGAACGCGCGGTCGGGCCGGTCGAGTGCGTTCAGTGTGTTGACGATCTGGAACTCGTACGCGTACACCGTCCGGGAGAACGTCAGGACGACCAAGACGAGATGGCCGCGTGAGAACGACTGCCCGTACAGCGTCAAGACGAGGTCGCCGACGAGCGCCGCGCCGACGAGCCCCGGGATGAGGAGCAGTCCGGTGAACGACATCGAGTCCGAGAACAGGTACCGGACCTCCTCGAGGTTCCCCTCGCTCGAGAGTTCGCTCATCGCCGGGAACATCGCCGTCCCGATGGCGACGCCGAACACGGCGAGAACCGACGCGAGGTTCCACGCCACCTCGTACACCCCGATGAGCCCGTCGGCGACGAACAGCCCGAGGACGAGGGTGTCCATCGACGCGAACGCACGGTTGCTCAGATTGCTCAGCCACGAGTACTTCGCGTAGCCGGTGATGGCCTCGAAGTGTTCCCTCGTCGGGAGCGCGAGCGGCACCGAGAAGAACACGACTCCGAGGAGGGTGCCGACGAGCGCGCCGAGGCCGTAGCCGAACAGGAGCCCGGTGAGACCGAACCCGACGACGATGAGGAGGATCTGGACGACGCTCCGGACGAGTCGGTCCGCCGGGGCGAGGAGCGAGGCGATGTGGACGCGGTTCTGCCCTTCGAGTGCCGTCGTCACGAACGCGAACGAGAGCGTGAGGGCGAACAGGGCGACGACGGTCCCGACGGGCGTCCCGCGGAGGTACGACGAGAGCCACGGGCCGAGGCCGACCACGACGCTGGCCAGCACGACGAAGACGATCAGTTGCGTCACCACGCCGGCGACGAGATACGGCCCGTCGTCGCCGGGTTCGGAGAGCCGCTTCTTGAGCGCGGTTTGAATCCCGAGCCCGCCGATGATCTTCAGCCAGATGACGACGGCCAACACCAGGCTGTACACGCCGAGTGTCGCCTCACCCAGTTCGCGGGCGATGTAGACGGTCGCGACGAATCCCGCAACGGACGTGAGGGCCTGTGAGAGAAAGGCGATGACCGAGTTCTGTCCGATACGCATTGCAGCGGCGTTACTCGTCCCGGTACCCGAGGGCAGTCAGCCGGTCCTCGATGTCGTCGTCCAGTTCGACGGCGTCGAGGTCGGTGTCCGTGCGGTCGACGGTCGCCCGGTGGTCCGAGAGGACCTCGGCGATGCGCGCACTCACCTCGGGGTGCTGGTCGATGACGTCGTCGCGTTCGTCGGGGTCGGCGACGACGTCGAACAGCTGCGGTGGACCGCCGTCGACGAGGTACTTCCAGCGGCGGTCGCGGTAGTACATCCGGGCGTTACCCGTCTCGTCGTCCGAACCCCGCTCGCCGATGACGTGGTCGCGGGTCCACGTCCCGCCGTCGAGCAGGGGTCTGAAGCTCCGCCCCAGATACGTCTCCGGTGCCTCGACGCCGGCGTAGTCGAGAATCGTCGGGGCGAGGTCGAGGAGTCCGACGAGTTCGTCGTGCGTCCCGCCGGTGTCGTCGAGGTCGACGACGAGCGGGACGTGAATCCCCTCGTCGTGGAGCGTCCCGTGACTGAACGCGCCGTGGTCGCGGAACTCCTCGCCGTGGTCGGCCGTGAAGAACACGGCCGTCTCTCCCCAGCGCTCGGCGACGTGACGCAGGAGTCGGTCGACCTCGTCGTCCACGAACCGGATCTCGGCGTCGTACAGGTCGACGATGGTCTGCAGTTCCTCGTCCGTAACGTCTGCGGGGGTCTGGAGCATCTTCCGGCGCAGGCGGATGGACCGGCGGTCGGCGACCGGCTCCGACCGGAACAGCCGCTGGTACCGTTCGGGTGGCACGTACGGATGGTGGACGTCCATGTAGTGGACCCAGAGGAAGTTCCCCGTCGCAGACGCGTCGGGTCTGTCCACCCACTCGACCGCTCGGTCGGTCAGGTCGTCCGCCTTGACGTACGACGACCCGATTTCGATACCCGCCTTCCGTTCGGTCGCGTTGAACGCCGAACTCAGGAGGCCGAAGACGACCCCGTCGTTGTCGAGGTTCTGTTTCACCCACTCGCGGAGCTTCGAGAAGAGCGTCGGCTCCGACTGTGAGTCGTAGAACGTGTCGAACCCGCGCTCGTAGCCGAACCCCCGCGAGAGGAACGGATTGGAGTGAAAGCCCGCCGTGTCGAGCCCGGCCTCCTGGAGCGGCTCCGCGACGACGGTCTGCTCGGGGGCGAGCCGTTCGAACCCGCCGTACATCGTCGGATACGTCGACGTCAGGATGCTCGGGAACGACGCGCGGGTCGCGTGGGCGTGAGCGAACGCGCTGGTGAACCGATGGGAGGACGCCGCGAGTGCGTCGAGCGACGGGGACGTCTCTCGCTCGTAGCCGTAACAGCTCATGTGGTCGGCTCGGAGCGAGTCGACGGTGATCAGGAGGAGATTCTGCATGAGACGATTCGTGCCATATTCTACGAGTGGATTACGTGTATCTTTCTATGTCCGCCCTCGTTGTACCCCGCTTCGAATTCACCGGACTCGCCGTGCGCTGCCGTGGTGCTAGCAGGAGCAGTACCAGTGACCTGTTGTTATACGTTGGTGGACGCATTGCGAATCAGATGACAAGATGTCTCACGAGAATCTGAACGTCGGCTATCTCGGGTACAGCACGGTTACCAAAGAGATACTCGACGCCATCGACGTCGACCCGGAACTGGTCATCTCGTTCACCGACGAGGTCGAAGCGACGTACGGTCGAGGGGTGGCGTACGAGTCGTACGACCCGTGGCTCCGGGTCGAGACGATCAACTCCCCGGAGGCGCTCGACGCGCTGCGAGAACACGATATCGACGTCCTCCTCGTCATGGGGTGGCCAGAGTTGCTCCACGAGGACGCGCTCGAGACGCCGAACGTCGGGTGCGTCGGCCGACACCTCTCACTGCTGCCCGAACGTCGGGGGCGAGCGCCGGTGGCGTGGGCACTCATTCACGGCCTCGACCGGACGGGTGTCTCGCTGTTCTGGCTCGACGAGGGCGTCGACTCCGGTCCCATCCTCGAACAGGGTATCGTAGACATCGCTCCTGACGACCACGCTCAGGAGCTTCACGACAAGTGTACCCAGGAGTCGATTACGCTCCTCGAGGAGTCGCTCCTCCCACGGTTCTGCGAGGGCGACTTCTCTGCGGACCCACAGGACGCCGGCGACGCGACCTATACCCATCCGCGACGGCCAGACATGGGAATCATCGACTGGACCGATTCGGCGTGGGACGTCCACAACTTCGTCCGCGGACAGTCACACCCATACCCTGGCGCGTTCTCCTACCACGAAATGAACAAGGTGACTGCGTGGGAGAGCCGCGTGTCCCACCCGACCGTGACGAAGGCCGCACCGGGGGCTGTCCTCGACGCGACAGCGGAGACCGACCGCGTCGTCGTCCAGTGCGGCGAGGGGACCGTCGACCTCTCAGTCGAGTACACGAACGACGACAATCCTGCGACAGCGGGAGACCGTCTGGGGGCGGCACCGTACTGATGCAGGTCGTCATCTACGTCTGCCACGTCGACGACGGCGTTCTCGGCTGTGGTGGGACGATTCCACAGATGGTCGAGGCCGGGCACACCGTCGACGTCGTGTACTTGACTGAGGACTACAACTACCACCCGGAGAAGAACTACGACAACCGGGACAACGCCCACGAGGCGCTCGGGTCGCTTGGAGTCCCGTCGGACCACATCCACTTCCTGGACTTCCCGACGATGAAGCTCGATACGACCCCGCTCATCGACATCAACATCGCGTTCGACGAACTCGGGCTCGACCCGGACGTCATCCTCACGCTCGACGAGGGTGACGTCAACCAGGACCACTGGGCGGCGTTCCGGAGCGCGATGGTCGTCGGCCGCTCCATAGAGAAACCGGTCGGAATCGCTACGCTAGAGGTGCTCTCGTCGAGCGAGTGGGGGCCGGAACCGTTCGCTCCGAACTTCTACACCGACGTCTCGGAGACCATCGACCAGAAGGTCGAGGCGATGCGGAAAATCGAGTCCGAGGTCGAGGAGTGGCCACACCCGCGCTCGGTCGAAGGGATTCGAACGAAGGCCAGACAACGTGGCATGGAGGTCGGCTACGACCACGCGGAGGCGTTCAACATCGTCCGGTGGTTCGATTTCGACGACGCGCTCACCGGTTAGTGAACCGTGACCACTCCCCCGGCCGCTCACGAGTCGACCCGTCGGGCATCAGGACGGTCCCCGGTGGGACGTCTCTGTCGACGTAGGCGCCAGCGGCTACCACACCGGCGTCGTGAATCGTCACCCCTGGCATAACCACCGCACACGAGCCGACGAACGCCTCGTCACCGATCGTTATGGGAGCGACGTTCCGGTTCACCTCACGTTTGTCGACCATCGACGACATCGGGCCGTCCATCCCCGGGACCGCCGTGGCGAGGACACAGTTGTACGTCACGACGCTTCGTGCCCCCATAACCAGCCCGCCGGCACCGACGACGTGGCTCCCGCAGTGGATGACGGATTCGGGACCGATTTCGACCCCGCCACTGCAGTTGATGTAACAGAACGCGTCGATGCGCCCCGTCTCGTGGAGCGCCAGGTTCTCCTCATCGATGACCACGCTCGGCTGGTGAATCGTCCCGGTCATGTGCCGTCGATGGTGTCTCTGTCGCGTCTGACCTTCGAGCCCATACGCGGAGCAGTCGGGTCGAGTCGTGATAATGGTTCGTTCCGACGTGCTGACCAGCCAGCGAATCCCACGGCGTTGTCAGGGAGTCAGACGTCGCTGATTCGGATGAGTAGTGTTTTCGGACGGCTTCTCGAAGTGGCTAGCTGAGAGCTGTGACCCGACCGAATCAGCGGACAGTACTCCTGGTCTCGGATTACCTCCCGACGGACCCCGGTGGACGTGCGGAGAAACTGGCGACGAGGGAGGTGCTGCTCGATGAGCGAGGGTGGAATCTCGTCATCTGCCCGGTCGACGAGCCCTACGTCCTCACCCTTCCTGTGGCGATCATTCGGGGTGTCCGCATGGCTCGAAAACACGACGTGGACGTGGTTCACTCTATCAACAACCCGTTCCACCTGCACCTCATCGGGTTCGTCATCAGCCTCCTCTGTGGGCTCCCGTGGCTCGCCGAACTCCGGGACGCACTCGTGACTGATCCCGACGTGGCAGCGGGCTCTGCCCGGTATCACGCCAGACGGCTCGTCGAGCAGCTGGTCGTCTCCCGTGCGACGAAGGTGGTGTGGATCGACGGTATCCAACTCCCACCGGACTACTTCCGCACACAGTACCCCGATCACAACGCGGATATCGAACGGCTCCCGTTCCTCGGGTTCGTCCCGGACCGCTTCGAGGACGCGGGAGCGGCCGCCTACGACACGTTCACGATTACCTACGCGGGGTCGTTCTACCCCGGCTGGCTGGAGCCGTTCTCGTTCCTCGACGGCCTCAACCAGTTCATCCGGGACGCTGATGACGACATCGTCGTCCAGTTCTACGGCGACTGGTGCGACGAGTATCAGCAGTATGCCGAAGACCACGCCGTCGATACGGTCGTTCGAACACACGGGTTCGTTCCCCACGAGGAAATCGTCCCTGTGCTCAACGGGTCGGATGCGGTGTTGTACATCGGCGGAACCGACGAGAAGAACGCACGAAACGTCCCCTCGAAGATCTGGGACTACATCGCTTCGAGACGACCGATTCTGGCCGTCGTCGACCCGTCGTTTCGAGTCGCCACGTTCATCGAAGAGCACGACCTCGGCGTCGTCGCCTCACCGGACGACCCCGCGGAGGTCGCGACGGCACTTCGTCAACTTCGAGACGGGCAGTTCCACGGTGCCTCGACGGCAGTCTACGAACGGTTCTCACGGTCACAGCTCGTCGACGAACTAGCGAGGGTACTCGACTCGATGTACGAGGCGGCCGAGTGAGGCCCAGCGCAGCGAGGAGGTTATATATACGGGTACTCGGAGTTCCGGAACGCGTCCTTTCCGTACTCGGTGATGTCTTCTTGATCCATCCACGCCTTGATTTCCCCGACACCGTCCGCGATGTCCTTCTCCGCCTCCCAGCCGAGGATGTAGTTGATCTTGTCGAAGCTCACCCGATAGGTGCGTTCGTCCTCCTTGTGCTCGACGAAGCGCACCTCGGCGTCGGGGACGTTCTCCTCGACGATGCGACCCACCTCCTTGATCTGGTAGTTGAGGTCGTTGTCGCCGACGTTGAAAATCTGCTGGTCGACCTTCTCCCTCGGGGCTTCCAGCACGGCGACGAACGCCCGGGCGGCGTCCTGGGCGTGGACGAGCGGGCGGTACTGTTCGCCACCGTAGACGGGGATGTCGCCTTCGAGCACTGCCTTCGCGGTCAGGAGGTTCACCACGAGGTCGAACCGCATCCGCCGCGACCAGCCGAAGAGGGTCCCCAGTCGGAGAATCGTCGGCGTGAGGTCGTTCGCGTCGGCGAACTTCTCGTTCGTCGCGTGGAGGATGATCTCCTCGGACTCGATCTTCGACTCGGCGTACAGCGAGAGCGGGTTGAGATACGACCCCTCGTTGAGTTCCATCAGTTCGCTCGCGCCGTAGACGCTACAGGTGGAGGCGAAGACGAGGCGGTCGATGTCGTGGAGCTTGCACGTCTCGACGAGCGCCTTCGTCGCCTCGATATTCACCGACTGGGTCGCCTGTTCGTTCACGTCACACGCGGGGTCGCCGACGATACCGGCCATGTGGACGACCGCCTCCATGTCCTCGAGAGCGTAAGACAGGTCCTCGATGTGGCGGATGTCGCCCTCTCGAATCTCGAGTCGCTCGTGGTCGAAGAACGGCTCGAGTGCGTCGTCTCCGAAGAGCATCGAGTCGAGCACACGAACGTCGTGACCGTTCTGGAGGAGTTCCTCGATGATGTAGTTCCCGATGTAGCCGGCGCCGCCCGTGACGAGTACTCGCATCTCACGCGGCGATATACCAAGCGGAGGTTAAACACTTTGTTTTTATTTATCAGTCGCGATGATTACTCGATTGGTCGTGTCTCTCCCCACGTCTCGCATCGCGTACGCCCTCGACGAGATTCGAACGAACGGTCGGAACACGTTCTGGTGGCGCCAGCGGTTTCTCACCCACGCCGTGAGCCGGTACTTTCGTCGGGTGGATGACAGTGCGGACCGGCCGGTCCACGAAGCCGACTGGGACACGCTCGTTATCCTCGACGCCTGTCGGTACGACGCCTTCCAGCGCGCGGCGGCCGAACACGGGCTCGACGGGCGTCTGGAGCGGCGCATCTCGCGTGAGTCGGGGACGCCCGGCTTCCTCCGTGAGAACTTCTCAGACGGCCAGTTCCACGACACCGTGTACGTCACAGCGAACGCGTACGTGAACACGCTGCTCGACGACGACACCTTCCACGCCGTCGTCCCGGCTTGGCGTGACAACTGGGACGACGAACTGAACACGGTCACGCCCGAGGCGATGGGTGCGGCCTGTCGGGCCGCACTCGAACAGTATCCGAACAAGCGCCACGTCTTCCACTTCGTCCAGCCACACGAGCCGTTCGTCGGCGAGCAGAGACTCGGGGTTCGAGACTCTGCCCTCCGTGAGAAGGCCCTGGGTCGGGAGGCGAAGGCTCACGCAGAGCGGGAGCCGACCTCGTTCGAACGCCTCGCCCGCGGCGACCTCTCGAAGGAGACCGTGTGGTCGGCGTATCGGTCTAACCTCGACCGGGCGATGCCGGTCGTTCACGACCTGCTCGACGAGATACCGGGGAAGACGGTGGTGACGGCCGACCACGGCGAGGCGTTCGGCGAGTTCGCGTGGCCGTTCCCCATCCGGGTGTACGGCCACCCGCTCGGCGTGTTGATTCCCGCACTGACCGAGGTCCCGTGGTTCGTCTCTGAGGCGGACGAACGACGGGACATCACGAGTGAGCCACCCCGCCAGCGCGAACAGTTCGACGACGGCACCGCCGCAGAACGGCTCCGGATGCTCGGCTACGTCGAGTGAGGACTACTCCGCCGGACGTCACCGCACCTCGTCACCGAACGCCTGTACCGTCTCGACGACGTAGTCGACGTCCTCGTCGTCGAGGCCCGGATGGTTCGGGAGGCCGATGGTGTTGCCCGCGACGGCCTCGACGTTCGGGAGCGAGAGGTCGTAGTCGTGGGCGTGTTCGTTCGCACTCCACGGGAAGTCGCTGTTGAACCCGCGGTGTTCGGCGAACACCGGCTGGTCGTACAGCGGGTCGACGTAGCGGTGACGCGTCTCGACGCCCCGCTCTTTGAGTTCGCGCCACACCTCCTTGCCGCTCATCCCGATGGCGTCGGTATCGATCTCGAACGGCGCCCAGAAGTACGCGTGGTCGACGTAGTCGCGAACGACTGCCGGGCGGAGCCAGTCGAGGTCAGACAGTTCCTCGAAGAGTCGCTCGGAGATCTCTCGGCGACGCTGATTGAACCCGGCGAGACGGTCGACCTGCGCGGAGCCGATGGCTCCGTTGAGGTCGCTCATTCGATAGTTGTAGCCGAGGGTGACGTGCTCGTCACGGTTCGCCATCCCGTGGCTCCGGAGGAGACGAATCTCGGCGGCGAGGTCGTCGTCGTCGGTGGTGACGACGCCGCCCTCACCCGTGGTGATGTTCTTCGTCGCGTAGAAGGAGAAACAGCCCACGTCGCCGATGCTCCCGACCACGTCACCTCTGTACCGCGCGCCGTGCGCCTGTGCGGCGTCCTCGATGACCGCGAGGTCGTGCTCGTCGGCGAAGGCGCAGATCTCGTCCATCTCCGCCGGATGGCCGTAGAGGTGGACCGGCATGACGGCCGCGGTCCGGTCGCTCAGACAGCGCTCGACGTCGGTGTGGTCGAGGGTGTAGAGCTCGCGGTCGATGTCGGCGAAGACGGGGACACCCGCCTGGTGGACGATGGCGGTCGCCGTCGACCCGAACGTCAGGCTGGGGACGACGACCTCGTCACCGGGCCGGAGACCGAGCGCCTTCAGCGAGAGCTGGATGGCGGTGGTGCCGTTGCTCACGGCGATGGCGTGGTCGACACCGACCAGGTCGGCCCACTTCTGCTCGAACTCCTCGACGTACGGTCCCTGGAGGAACCGGCCGCTCTCCAGGACCGCCTCGACGTTCTCGTGTTCTTCGGGCCCGAGAATCGGCTCGGCCACGCTGACGTATCGGTCGCTCATACTCCATCTGACCTGTCGGTACATATCAATGCAGCGTCGCCGGTGCTCACCGGGTCGTCGACCGTTCTGGGTCGTGACCGGTCGGGGTCACCACGTCCGACCTGTTCTCGACGCTTCAGCAACCGGAATCCACAAACCACCCGGGCGAAATACAGAGGACAATGCGTGTCCTCGTAACCGGCGGTGCCGGATTCATCGGCTCACACATCACCGAAGGCCTCCTCGAGGCGGGCCACGACGTCGTCGTCTTCGACAACCTCGAACCGTACTACGACGTCGGGATCAAGCAGCACAACGTCGACACCTGCCGCGAACTCGGCGGCGACCACTACACCTTCGTCGACGGCACCATCCTCGACGAGGAGCGCGTCGAGTCGCTCTTCGACGAGTACGACGTCGAGTTCGTCTACCACCAGGCCGCACAGGCGGGTGTCCGCGCGAGCGTCGAGGACCCCAAACGCGTCCACGCGGTCAACACTACCGGCCTCTTGAACCTTCTCGAAGCCGCCGCCGACCACGACGTCCAGCGGTTCGTCCACGCCTCGTCCTCGTCGGTCTACGGGCGCGACCAGTATCTCCCGTACGACGAGGAGCATCCGACGAACCCCCGCTCCCCCTACGGCGTCACCAAACTCACGGCGGAACACTACTGCAACGTCTGGACGGACCTCTTCGACCTCCCCTGTGTGAACCTCCGGTACTTCACCGTCTACGGGCCCCGGATGCGCCCGAACATGGCCATCTCGAACTTCGTCTCGCGCTGTCTGAACGGTGACCCGCCGCTCATCTACGGCGACGGGAAGCAGACGCGGGACTTCACCTACGTCGACGACATCGTCGGGGCGAATCTGAAACTGCTCGACACGGACGCCGCGGACGGCGAGACGATGAACGTCGGGTCGACGGGGAACATCACCATCACCGACCTCGCGCAGTACGTCGTCGACGAGACGGGCGCGGACGTCGAAATCGTCTATCAGGAGGCGCTCGAGGCCGACGCGCGGCACACCCACTCGGACGTCTCGCGTGCGAAGGAACTCGTCGGCTACGAGCCGTCGACGTCGATTCGCGAGGGCGTCTCGAAGTTCATCGACTGGTACCGCGACAACCGGGAGTGGTACGAACCGCTCGTCTTCGACTCCTGAGTCGGTCTGTCGTCATACGCGACTGACCCACGTCCTCGTACGTCTCAGCGTGAGCGGTCAGACGTGGGAGGAGTAGCGTACGAGAGACAGTTGATCGGCTCGTCATTCGGCGAGAGTGTCGACACAGCGATGAGTGTCAGAGAGGCACCGTACGAGAGCAGTCACCAGGGCGGTGTAACCTCACCCACCCCAACCGACTCGCTCGCCTCCCTTCGGTCGCTCACTCGCCCCTCGCGCGTGTGGTCGCGGCTCCGTCCGCGACCGTCACGCGCCCTCGTGTCGTGGCGGTCGGCGCGCGGAAGTGAGCGAGGGCAACGAGCGAACAGCGCGCGAGGGTCTGCTCGCGCCCCCGTGCGCGAGCGACCGGCCGGGGAGGAGTGAGGCTGCGGTCCACTGCCCTGGCGACTCCATACGCTCACTGTTCGTCCTCACAGCTCAACCACTGACCCAACTCGTGTCACTCAGTACGTACACTCACAGCACTACTTCTGAGTAGTTGCCTCCATCCGCGATGGAGACGCGCTGTACAGATCCCACGGCGCGTGTGCAGCCTGCCGGAGCACACGAATCGACGATGTTCGTTGCGAACCGCTATCAGCTTCGATCTCCAGCAACGGTGACGACCCGGTCAGAACGAGGACAGACCGTCTGAACCGGTGAAAGAACGGCGGCGCAGTCTACCGGATTTACTCGACCGTGACGCTCTTCGCGAGGTTCCGCGGTTTGTCGATTGATCGTCCCTTCAGGTTCGCCACGTGGTAGGCGAACAGCTGGAAACAGACGTTCGCGATGAGCGGCGAGAGGTCGCCCAGTTCGGGCATCTCGAACGTGACGTCGAGGAACTTCTCCGCGTCGTCGAGCGAGGTACAGCCGATGACGGGCGCGCCGCGTGATTCGACCTCCTTCACGTTGTTGAGCGTCGCCTCCGGGCGCGACCCCTGCGTGAGGACCGCGAGCACCGGCGACTTCGGCGTGACGAGCGCGAGCGGTCCGTGTTTCAGCTCGCCGGCGGCGAAGCCCTCGGCGTGGACGTACGCGATCTCCTTCAGTTTGAGCGCGCCCTCCAGCGCCACCGGATAGCCGAGGTTGCGGCCGATGAAGAAGAACGCCTCGCCGTCGGCGTACTCCGCCGCGGCCTCCTTGAACCCGGCCTCCTCGTCGAGGACCTTCTGGACGGCCCCCGGGAGTTGGCGGACGTGGCCGAGGAACTCGATGGCGTCCGTGGTCGACATCTCACCGCGTGCGCGGGCGACGGAGACCGTGAGGAGGGCGAGAGTCGCGACCTGCGAGACGAACGTCTTGGTCGCCGCCACGCCGATCTCGGGGCCGGCGCGGATGAACACGGTCTCGTCGGCCTCGCGGGTCACGGTACTGCCGAGCGTGTTCGTCACGGCGAGACTCCGTGCGCCGGCGCGCTTCGCCCGGCGGAGTGCCGAGAGGGTGTCGGCGGTCTCGCCGCTCTGGGTGACGGGAACGACGAGGGTGCGCCAGGGGTCGCGGCCGCCGTCGAACTCGTACTCGCTGGCGATCTCCGCGGAGGCGCGGACGTCGGCCAGCGACTCGACGAGGCGCGCGGCGTACAGTCCTGCGTGGTAAGATGTCCCACAGGCCACGAACGTCACCTCTTCGAGGGAGTTGAGGTACTCCTTCGGGAGGTCGACGTCGAGGTCGACCTCGCCGTTGAGTTCGTCGATGCGTCCCGAGAGGGTCTGGCGGAGCGCCGTCGGCTGCTCGTGGATCTCCTTGAGCATGTAGTGGTCGTAGCCGCTCTTCTCGGCGGCTTCGGCCTCCCACTCGACGTGTTCGTGTGGACGCTCGACGAGCGCGCCGTCGTTCCGAATCTCGACGCCCTCGTCGGTGAGGACGGCGACGTCGCCGTCCTCGACGTAGGTCACGTCGCGGGTGTGTTCGAGGAAGGCGGTGACGTCGCTGGCGATGAACGCGCCCGTCTCACCGTGCCCGATGACGAGCGGGCTGTCCTGCCGGGCGGCGACGATGCCGTCGAAGTCGGTGCTAACGATTCCGAGCGCGAACGTTCCCTCGAGGCGTTCGAGGACCTTGTCGACCGCCTCGGGCAGGTCGTCCCCCTCCGCGAGGTACTCCTCGATGAGGTGGGGGACCACCTCGGTGTCCGTCTCCGAGGTGAACGCGTGGTCGGCGAGTTCCTCGCGGAGGCTGTCGTAGTTCTCGATGATACCGTTGTGGACTACGGCGACGGTGCCCGTGCAGTCGGTGTGGGGGTGGGCGTTCGCGTCCGTCGGCTCGCCGTGAGTGCTCCAGCGGGTGTGGCCGATGCCGACCGTCGCGTCGTCGGTGTCGGGGAGCGTGAGGTCCTTGATGCGCCCCGCCTGCTTGAACAGGCGGAGGTCGTCGACGCCCCGGAGCGCGACGCCCACGGAGTCGTAGCCGCGGTACTCGAGATTCTCCAGGCCGGTCTGAAGAATCGGCAGTGCTCGTTCCTCGCCGATGTAGCCGATGATTCCACACATGGTTACCCTCTCCTGATGGTCGCGCCGTCTTCGACCTGCCCGTCGACCGTCGTCCCCTCGTGGACGCGTGCGTCGTTCCCGATGATCGTGCCGGGTGCCAGCGTGACGCCGCCGCCGATGTCGACGTTGTCGCCGACGACGGCGCCGATGCGGGCCGACTCGTACAGTTCGCCCGCGATGGCGACGGTTGCGAGGCCGCCCGAGACGGTTCCGTTCGCGCCGACGACGGTGTTGGAGCCGACGATGCAGTCGTGCAACACCGCGCCGGCCTCGACGGTGGCGTCGGGGAGGACGACGGTGTTAGAGACGACCGCGTTGGCCCCGACTTCGGCGTTGGCGCCGAGGCTGGTGCCCGCGAGGAGCGTCGCGTTCGGGTGGACGTGGGTGTCCTCGTCGATGTCGACGGGGCCCGCGACGGTCGCGGAGTCGTGGATGACGGCGGCGTCGTCGACGTGGCCGCCCGTCTCGTCGAGGACGCTGGCGTTCACCGACAGGAGGTCCCACGGGACCGAGACGTCGAGCCAGCGGCCGTCGTACCGGACGGCCCGGACCGACCCCTCCGCAGCGAGGTGGTCGAGCGCGGCCGTGATGGGCGACTCGCCGACGGTGTCTATCCGGCCGATGGCGTCGAAGACGCTCGGCGTGAACTTGTAGACGCCCGCGTTGATGAGGTCGCTCGCCGGGGTTCGACCCCGGGGTTTCTCGTCGACCGAGACGACCCTGTCGCCGTCGAGGTCGACGACGCCGTACGCGCTCGGCGTCTCCGACCGTCGGATGGCCACTGCGGGGGCCGGCGTCGCGTCGTCGGCGATGCGTGAGACGAGCGAGCTGTCGATGATTCGGTCTCCGTTCAGGACGATGAACTCGCCGTCGACGTACGGTTCGGCCTGGGCGACAGCGTGCCCCGTGCCGAGCTGTTTGTCCTGGACGGCGTAGGTGATATCGACCTCCCAGTCGTTGCCGTCGCCGAAGTGGCTCTGGATCCGTTCGCGCTTGTACCCGACGACGAGGACGACGTCCTCGATGCCCGCGTCGGCGACTGCTTCGAGGACGTACTCGAGAAGCGGCCGGTTCCCGATGGGGACCATCGGTTTCGGCCTCGTGCGGGTGAGCGGTCGGAGGCGCATCCCCTCCCCCGCCGCAAGAATAACTGCGTGCATACTCTCTTGCAGATGCGCCGGACGTCCTTGTATATGCTGCGCCTAGCACAACTTTCACGCCGGTACCCACAGCCTGCGACCGGGCTCGGACCCCGGCTGACGTGGGGAGAGCGGAAGTGTTATTTAAACCATGCACGTTACCGCCGATGATGCCACCGCGTGACGACGTCTGCGTCCTCGTGCCGACGCTCGACGAGGCAGAGACCATCGGAGACGTCGTCCGCGACTACCGTGAGGCGGGGTTCGAGAACGTGCTCGTAATCGACGGCGGGTCGACCGACGGAACCGTCGACGCGGCGACCGACGCGGGTGCGCGAGTCGTCTCACAGGCGGGGACCGGCAAGGGGCAGGCCGTCCGTGAAGCCGTCTCGGAGCACATCGAGGCACCGTACGTCCTGATGGTGGACGGGGACGGGACGTATCTGCCGTCGGACGCCGAGGCGATGCTCGAACCGCTCGACGAGGGGTACGAACACGTCATCGGAGACCGCTTCGCCGACATGCGTGCGGGGGCGATGACGCGGCTCAATCGGGTCGGAAACCGACTGTTCAACCGGGCCTTCGCGTACATCCACGGGACCGACTTCGGCGACATCCTCTCGGGCTACCGGGCGTTCTCTCGGGAGTCGTTCGAGCGGATGACGCTCACCGCGGAGGGGTTCGGTATCGAGACGGAGATGGCGGTCGAGTGTGCGAAACACCGCATCGAGACCACCGTCGTTCCCATCACCTACCTCCCGCGGCCGTCGGGGTCGAACACGAACCTCAGCCCGCTGCGCGACGGGAGCATCATCCTCCTCGAACTGTACCGCCGCGCGAAGACGAACAACCCGCTGTTTTACTTCGGGAGCGTCGGCTTCGTCTCGACGGCGGTCGGCCTCGGCATCGCCATCTGGGTCGGTGTCGAGTGGGTCACCCGCAGTATCTCACACGAGGTCATGGCGGTCGTCGCGGCGTCGGGCATCCTCTTCGGCGTTCAACTGCTGATGTTCGGCGTCCTCTCGGACCTCATCTTCTCGCTCCACAGAGAGCAGATGCAACGGCTCGACCGCCTCGAAGAGCGACGCGAGTGAGGTCGGCGTCCGGGAGACGGCCCGAGTCAGCGACCGCTAGAACGGGAGGAGACCGCGGAGTCGCCCGACGAGGCTGTTCGACGTGGCGGCACGGTACTCCTCGAACACCGGGTGGAGCGTGTCGAGCAGGTCGCGCTTCGATTCGAACCGACGGGCAGGGGCCGCTTCGAGGATTTCCGACAGCGCGACCGTGCCGCCGGAGGCGTCGTACGAGACCTGGACGTCGCCGACGGTCTCGACGATTTCGTCGGCTGTCGCGGGGTAGTCGATTCGCTCGTCGATGTGGGGCTCGAGCGCCGCGATGCCGAACTCGATGTGGTCGGCGTCCGACCCGTCCTGCTGTGGTGGCCTGACTCCCATCACTGCCGCGTACGTGGTCCTGTGTTGAAAAACTCCCGAAGACGCGTGGGCGCGCCGGAGATTCCAGACGCGTCCCGCGTCGAAACCAGTGACTGCCGGGCGTCGCTGTAGTCCATCGAACTCCACAAGGCGTAACTCGTGTCACCGTCACTCTCCAGTCGTGACCGACTACACGACGGTTTCGATTCCGAAGGAGCTCGCCGAACGTGTCGAAGACACCATCGAGGGGACGAGCTTCTCCTCGACGAGCGACCTCGTGCGCTTTCTGCTCCGGAGCATCGTCATCCAGCACGAACGGACCGGGGAGCTGACCGAGGCGGAGTTCGAGGAGATCGCCGACCAGCTCGTCGACCTGGGCTATCTCGAGTAACCCAGGGCGTCGTCCCCTGTGTGCGGCGTCACAGTGATGCGTCTCCGAGTGTCTCCTCCGGCGGCTCCGCGTCCACGGTTTCGAGCGCCAGTCGCTCGCCCGAGCGACCGTACGCCCGGACCGCCGTCCGGTCCCACGGCGGGACGGCGACGATGACGGCGGCCGCGAAGTCGTCGCGCTTCGTCGGTTCACGTGGTCCCTGGGGGTGGGCGTGAAACCGCGCGCGGCCCCGTCCCGCGGGTGTCGACAGGTCCAGTCCGAAGACCGCGTTGACCGAGCGCCCTGCGTCGGGGAGGTAAAAGTGCGACAGGACGGGTGTGTCGCTGTCGAGACCGAGGTCAGTGTCGAACGCGCCCGCACGGGTCGACGTCAACACGACACTGAGCGCGTCGGGTTCGTCGCTCTCGCTCATGTCGAGGAGGACGTCGAGGAGCGCACTCGTGACGTACAGCGGCTGGCGGTCGTCGCCGTGACTCGTCGCTTCACTCGACTGGCCCACGTCGTTCACGTTCGCTGTAGGTGCTCAGGCGCGAAAAAGTGTGTTGCCGACCGGTCGTGACTCGACTCCGTCTCTCGTCCCGCCTCAGAGGAGACTCCGAAACGCCCTGGCGTAGGCGGCCGGGAGTCGTGCGCGGGCGTTGTCGAGCGCGTCGTGCAGGGCCGTGCCGGCGTCTTCGAACACGCCCGGGCCGTGACCGACGAGGACTCGCTCGGGGTCAAGCCCACGGAACGCCCGCTTCGGCGGGGACGGCCGGAGCATCGGGTGGACGCCGAGCGGTTCCCCCGGCGCACAGAAGTACTCGGCCGTTCCCACGGCCTCCGGAACGACGAGTGTCTCGGACTCGTCGTGGTAGAGGGCGGCCTCCTGCCACGGCGGGAGCGAGCGGTCGACGACGGTCACAGAGCGGTAGCCGCTGCTGGCCAGGTCGCGACCGAACCGCTCCGTCGGCGCGTCGAGGTCCGAGGCGACCCCGGTCATCCAGTTGGGGACGTACACCGACACGTCGTGTCGGCGGGCGACGGCGGCGGCGTCGCGTTTGTGCCGGTCGAGACAGACGACGACACCGGCGACGTCGCCCACCGAGTCGAGGAGGTCGTCGACGCCACGAACGTCCACCGGGTCGACGACCCACGTCCCGCCGTCGTCGCCAGCCAGCGCGTGGCTCGCCCGTTGCATCCCCTCGTCGGGATAGGCGATCCAGCCGACCCCACCGTCCCACCGGTCGATCTCCCGCAGTTGCGACGTTCCGCTACCCTTCATCGGCATGGTCGGATTCACGGGTCGGACGCGCATAAAAAACCCGACTGCGACCGGCTGCGCACCCCGACGTGACCGACAGTATAACACGCGGGCCGACGAACACCGGCTGATGCTCTCCGCGCTCACCCAACTCGCACTCGAAGTGAAGTACCTCGACAGGGCTCGTGACTTCTACGCCGAGTACTTCGACCTCGACCCCGTCGAAGCGACCGAGAGCGAGGTCGTCTTCGAGGTCGGCGAGACGCGACTCGTGCTCCGGCGCCCCGACGGGGTTCCACGCGGCGGCCTCCACGTCCACTACGCCTTCGCGACGGGCGCGGACGCGTACGAGACCTGGGAGGCGCGGCTCTCGGCGCTCCCCACCGTCGCGTTCGACTTCGGCGGGTCGCGGTCGCTGTACGTCGACGACCCCGACGACCACTGTGTCGAGGTCGGGACCGTCTCGGAGCAGGCCACCGACGGCCTCGTGGGCGTCTTCGAACTCGTGCTCGAAGTCGAGTCGCTCGCGCCCGCAGTCGAGCGGTATCAGACGCTCGGGTTCGAGGTCGTCGACCGGGGCGGCGACCGTCGACGTGTCCGACTGCGGGGCCCGATGGACCTCGAACTGTGGGAGCCGCAGTTGGGTATCGCCGACGCGCGCGGGGGCGTCCACGTCGACGCCAGGTTCGCCGCGGACGACCCTGTTCTCGCCGCCGAGGCCGTCGCGCCGGAGGCAACGGTCGAGACGGTCGACGGCGGGGTTCGGGTCAGAGAGGCCGACGGCCACGTTCTCACCTTCGTCGACGAGTCACGGGCGTAGCGCGGCGGGACACGAGACATCGAGGAGGGGCGAACGGACGACACGAGGTGGGGCGAGAGCGAGTCGGCGGACGGCGTGTCGTCACGTCGCGACCCGTCCGTCGGCGGCGGTCAGCGCACGGACACGGTGGGCCGCCTCATCGGATAAGAACGGTCGGGGACGAGGCGGTGTCGGCCCGAGCGGGTCGAGCCGGGTGCGCGTCGGTTCAGGAGAGACGCTCGGTGTCGATGCGGACGCCCGGGGGAGCGACGACGAGGAACGTGCGGAAGTGCATCAGTTCACCGCCCATGTCTCGGACGTCGCGCGCGAAGCCCGCGGCGAGGCGGTTGAGGTCCCCCTCGATGGCGAGGAACAGGACGCTCCCGCTCTCGACGGCAGCGATCCACTCCTCGGGGGGCGTCGACCCGTCGAGGACGCCGAGGATGACGTTCCCCTCGATGTCGTCGGTGTCGAGGTACTCCTCCGCGCCGCGGAGGTCGAGGTCGAAGTCGGCCATATCCGTCGGTTGCGGTCGTACGAGAAAAGCGTTCGGTCGGAGACGGAGACCGGGTCGGGGCGCAGCCCATCTCGGGGACCCACCCACTCACCACAGCCGTAGACGAACGTTCAATCGCTCGGCGCGTGCGACCGTTCGCGCGTGCATTTCACACAAATCGGGCGAAAAATACGGGGTCTGCTCAGCCGCGTTCCGACACGCCCGGTGCCACAGATAGTCTCATACTAGGAGATATGGGGCGTCATAGGCCGTTGATGCCGGGTGATTCGTCGGGACAGAGCTGGCAGACGGGAGACACGAGTACGGCTGACGCCGACGCGGAAGGACACCTTTATATGGCGGCGTAGTATGTGAACGACTACAATGTCCAACAACATGGACGTGGAGGACACTTCGTCGGGTTCCCCGGCGGGTCGAGTTCTTCCAGGGCACACTGGAAACCACATCTGAGATCGAGACGGTACGGGTTTTCGACACGACGCTCCGCGACGGTGAGCAGTCGCCACGCACTTCGTTCTCGTACGACGAGAAACGAGAGATAGCGACGCTGCTCGACGCGATGGGGACGCACGTCATCGAGGCGGGCTTCCCCGTGAACTCGGACGCCGAGTTCGAGGCAGTCAGAGACATCGCCGACGCCTCCCAGACGACGACGTGTGGCCTGGCCCGCGTCGTCGACAAGGACGTCGAGGCCGCGCTCGACTCGGGCGTTGATATGGTGCACGTCTTCGTGTCCACCAGCGACGTCCAGTTGCAAGACTCCATGCACGCCTCCCGCGAGGAGGCCGTCGAGCGCGCGGTCGAGAGCGTCCGTCGCGTCAAGGACGCCGGCGTGGAGTGTATGTTCTCGCCGATGGACGCCACCCGGACGGAGAAGGCCTTCCTCTTCGAGGTCATCGAGGCCGTCTCGGGAGAGGACGTCGACTGGATCAACATCCCCGACACCTGTGGGGTCTGCACCCCGACGCGGATGGCGAACCTGGTCGGCGAGATCGTCGAGGTCACCGACGCCAACATCGACGTGCACGCGCACGACGACTTCGGCCTCGCCACCGCGAACGCGATGGCCGGCTTCGAGGCGGGTGCCACACAGGCGCAGGTGTCCGTCAACGGCATCGGCGAGCGCGCGGGCAACGCGGCCTACGAAGAGGTCGTCATGTCCGCCGAGTCACTGTACGGCGTGGACACCGGCATCGAGACGCGGCGCATCACGGAGCTGTCGCGCATCGTCGAGGCGGCGAGCGACATCCCGGTGCCGCAGAACAAACCCGTCGTCGGGCGGAACGCCTTCTCCCACGAGAGCGGCATCCACGCCGCCGGCGTGCTGGAGAACGCGAGCACGTTCGAGCCGGGCGTGATGACCCCCGAGATGGTCGGTGCCTCCCGGGAGTTCGTCCTCGGCAAGCACACGGGCACCCACTCCGTCCGCAAGCGCCTGTCGGACGCGGGCTACGAGCCGACGGACGCGCAGGTGCGAGAGATCACCCGGCGCGTCAAGGACTACGGCGCGGAGAAGCAGCGGGTCACGATGACCGAGCTGGAGCGGTTCGCCGACGAGGTCGGCGTCGACCACGTCGACGAGGAAGAGGAGGTCCGGGCGTAGGATGCCCTCCCTCCCGTTCGCGACCGTCCGCGAGCGGCAGGTCCGTGACGGCGGACCGGTGCGACCCCGTGGGCGTCCGCGTGCGCGACGACGCTCACGAAAGGGTTTTATGAGACGAGCGTATCTCACCCGATACGATGAGACACTGTCCCACTTCGTGCGACGCCCGCCCGTCGGGCACGGACAGTGTCGCCGCTATCGGGTCGATTGTAGGGGCCGCCTAGCCCCTCACACACTCTTCTCCTCGCCGACCGGCCAGTTCAGAACCGACCACCGAGTGCAGCGATCACCACACCAAGCCGAGACACACACATGAGCGAACGTGCGACACCGACACCCGAAGCGGACGACTCCACACCGGAGTCGACCGAAGCGGAGGAACAGCCACGAGCGGACGAACAGCGAGCCGAGGAACGACCGGTCACGACCGGTGCGTCCTCCGTCGTTCGCGCGCTCGAGAACGCGGGCGTCGAGGCGGCCTTCGGCGTCCAGGGCGGCGCGATTATGCCCGTCTACGACGCGCTGTACGACTCCTCGATCCGACACGTGATGATGGCCCACGAACAGGGCGCATCTCACGCGGCGGACGCGTACGGCGTCGTCAAGGGCGAGCCGGGCGTCTGTCTCGCCACGTCGGGGCCGGGTGCGACGAACCTCGTGACCGGCCTCGCCGACGCGAACATGGACTCCGACGCCGTGTTGGCGCTCACGGGCCAGGTGCCGAGCGACATGGTCGGCTCGGACGCCTTCCAAGAGACCGACACCATCGGCGTCACCTCGCCGGTCACGAAACACAACTACTTCGCGGGCGACGCGGACACCGTCGGCGACACCGTCGGCGAGGCGTTCGCCCTCGCGGGTATGGGCCGACCGGGACCGACGCTGGTCGACCTGCCGAAGGACATCACACAGAGCGAGACCGGGCGCGAGCCCGGGCCCGCGCGCCCGCCGAAGACGTACAACCCCCAGATGGAGGCGGACGAGAAGGACGTGAAGGTCGCGGCACGGGCCATCGAGAACGCCGAGAAGCCCGTGTTGCTGTTCGGCGGCGGCGTCGTCAAGGGCAACGCCACCGAGACGGCTCGGGCGTTCGCCATCGACCACGGCATCCCCGTGGTGACGACGATGCCCGGCATCGGAACCTTCCCCGAGGACCACGACCTCTGTCTGTCGTGGGCCGGGATGCACGGGACCGGCTACGCGAACATGGCCATCACCCACACCGACCTCCTCATCGCAGTCGGCACCCGGTTCGACGACCGGCTGACAGGCGGCATCGACACGTTCGCGCCCGAGGCGGAGGTGGTCCACATCGACATCGACCCCGCCGAGATTAGCAAGAACGTCCACGCGGACTACCCGCTCGTCGGTGACGCCGGCCGGGTGCTCGACCAGGTCGACGCGCGGATGGACCACTCGCCCGACGCGCGCGAGTGGCGCGAGCAGTGCCAGACGTGGAAAGAGGAGTATCCGATGGACTACGCAGCGCCGTCGGACGAACCCATCAAACCGCAGTTCGTCGTCGAAGCGTTCGACGAGGCCACCGGCGACGACACCATCGTCACCACGGGCGTCGGCCAGCACCAGATGTGGGCCTCCCAGTACTGGACCTACCGTGAACCGCGGACGTGGGTCTCATCGCACGGGTTAGGGACGATGGGGTACGGCCTCCCCGCCGCAATCGGTGCCCGTCTCGCCGCCGACCAGATGGGACAGGAGGACCGTTCGGTGGTCTGTTTCGACGGCGACGGCTCGTTCCTGATGACGATGCAGGAGCTGTCCGTGGCCGTCCGCGAGAACATGGACATCACCGTCGCGGTCCTCAACAACGAGTACATCGGGATGGTTCGACAGTGGCAGGACGCCTTCTACGAGGGTCGTCGAATGGCGGCCGAGTACAACTGGTGTCCCGAGTTCGACCGTCTCGCGGAGGCGTTCGGCGCGCGCGGCTGGCGCGTCGACGACTACGACCAGGTCGCCGACGCCATCGAGGAGGCCCTCGCGTACGACGGTCCGTCGGTCATCGACTTCCACGTCGACCCCGCGGAGAACGTCTACCCGATGGTCGCCTCCGGTGCGCCCAACGGACAGTTCGCCCTCTCGGAGGACCAGCTGTAACCATGAGTTCGGAACACTCTCCCGACACCGAGACGTCCAGAGCGGAGGACACCCACCGACGTGGCCTGAAAGGGCCCGCACCCGACGAACGCCCACACCCCGAGGGGCGGCGCAACTCCCAGGGTATCCGCATCGACCCCGAGGTCGAAGCCGAACCCGAGGTGCGCGAGGCGGTCCTCTCCGCGCTCGTGCTCAACGAGCCGGGCGTCCTCGCCCGCGCCTCCGGACTGTTCGCTCGACGGCAGTTCAACATCGAGTCGCTCACCGTCGGGACCACCCAGGACGAGGAGTACTCGCGCATCACGCTCGTCGTTCGCGAGCCCGAACCGGGCATCGAGCAGGCGAAAAAGCAGTTAGAAAAGCTCGTGCCGGTCATCTCCGTGACCGAACTGACGGAAGACGCGGTGCGGCGCGAACTCGCGCTCATCAAGGTCGACGGCGAGCATCCCGACCAGATCGCCGCGGTCGCCGACATGTACGACGGCACCGTCGTGGACGCGAGCGCCGAGGCCATCACCATCGAGGTGACGGGCACCAGCACGACCATCGAGAACGCGCTCGACACGTTCGAGCGCTTCGGCGTCCGCGAGATCGTCCGCACCGGGACGGCCGCGCTCGAGGCGGGCGCGAACGCGACGGCGAAACACTGGCCCGACGACTGACCCCGCCGACGTATCGAAACGTAAAAACCACAGTTTCCCACCTATCCATCCATGTCAGACTCAAGCGCAAACGCAGACTCTGAATTCACCATCGACGTCTACTACGACGACGACGCGGACCGCTCGCACATCGACGACAAGACGGTCGCCGTCCTCGGCTACGGCAGCCAGGGCCACGCCCACGCGCAGAACCTCTCCGACTCGGGCGTCGACGTCATCGTCGGCCTCCGCGAGAGTTCCTCCTCGTGGGACGTCGCCGAATCCGACGGCCTCCAGGTCGCGACGCCGGTCGAGGCCGCGGCCGAGGCGGACATCGTGTCCGTACTGGTCCCCGACACCGTCCAGCCGGCGGTGTTCGAGGCCATCCGCGACGAACTCGAACCGGGCAACACCCTGCAGTTCGCCCACGGATTCAACATCCACTACAACCAGATTCGACCGCCAGAAGACGTCGACGTGACGATGATCGCGCCGAAGTCGCCGGGGCACATCGTCCGCCGGACGTACGAGAGCGGCGAGGGCACCCCCGGCCTGCTGGCGGTGTACCAGGACGCCACCGGCGAGGCCAAAGAAGAGGCGCTGGCGTACGCCCACGCCATCGGCTGCACCCGCGCGGGCGTCGTCGAGACGACGTTCCGCGAGGAGACCGAGACGGACCTCTTCGGCGAGCAGGCCGTCCTCTGCGGCGGCATCGCGTCGCTCATCAAGCAGGGGTACGAGACCCTCGTCGACGCCGGCTACTCGAAGGAGATGGCGTACTTCGAGTGTCTCAACGAGATGAAACTCATCGTCGACCTGATGTACGAGGGCGGGCTCGGCGCGATGTGGGGCTCCGTCTCCGACACCGCCGAGTTCGGCGGCCTCACCCGCGGCGACCGCATCATCGACGAGCACGCCCGCGCGAACATGGAGGCGGTCCTCGAGGAGGTCCAGAACGGCGAGTTCGCCCAGGAGTGGATCACCGAGAACCAGGCGAATCGACCGAAGTACTGGCAGCTCCGCGCCCAAGAGGAGAACCACGAGATCGAGGAGGTCGGCGCACGCCTCCGGGGCCTGTTCGCGTGGGCCGACGACGAGACCGAAGACGAAGCGGAAGACGAGAAGATCACACTGAGCGAGTAAGATGACACGACGAATGGGAGACATCGAACACACGAACCCCCACACCGGGGAGGCCTTCGGCGCGAACGGAGGCGTCTTCACGCGGGGGCCCGCGGCGGCCGACGGCGGCACCGAGGGCGACGAGATGAAAGACATCGAACACGAATCGCCCGACGGTGACGGCGCGAACGAGGTCTGGGAGCGCGGTCCCGACGACCGTGAGGCGACCGACGAAGCCAACCGTGCAGAGACGGTAGAACGGGACGATGAGTGAGGGAACGCTGTACGACAAGGTCTGGGACCGACACACGGTCACCACGCTCCCGACGGGACAGACGCAGCTGTTCGTCGGACTGCACCTCATCCACGAGGTGACGAGCCCCCAGGCGTTCGGGATGCTCCGCGAGCGCGGGCTCGAGGTGGCCTACCCGGAACTGACGCACGCGACGGTCGACCACATCGTCCCGACGGCGGACCAGTCTCGCCCCTACGGCGACGGTGCCGCCGAGGAGATGATGGCCGAACTCGAACAGAACGTCCGCGACGCGGGCATCGAGTTCGACGACCCCACGACGGGCAACCAGGGTATCGTCCACGTCATCGGCCCGGAGCAGGGCATCACCCAGCCCGGCAAGACCATCGTCTGCGGTGACAGCCACACGTCGACGCACGGCGCGTTCGGCGCGCTGGCGTTCGGTATCGGCACGTCGCAGATTCGCGACGTCCTGGCGACGGGCTGTATCGCCATGGAGAAACAGAAGGTGCGGAAGATCGAGGTCACCGGCGAACTCGGCGACGGCGTCGAGGCGAAGGACGTCATCCTCGAGATTATCCGCCGGCTCGGCACCGAAGGTGGCGTCGGCTACGTCTACGAGTACGCCGGCGAGGCCATCGAGTCGCTGGACATGGAAGGGCGGATGAGCATCTGCAACATGTCCATCGAGGGCGGTGCCCGCGCGGGCTACGTCAACCCCGACGAGACGACCTACGAGTGGCTCGCCGAGACGGACGAGTTCGGAGACGACCCCGAGAAGTTCGAGCGGCTGAAGCCCTACTGGGAGTCGGTCCGGTCGGACGAGGACGCCGAGTACGACGACGTCGTCGTCATCGACGGCGCAGACCTCGAACCCGTGGTCACCTGGGGGACGACCCCCGGACAGGGCATCGGCATCTCCGAGCCCATCCCGGACCCCGACGACCTCCCGAAGGCAAAGCAAGAGACCGCCCGTCGTGCCCAAGAGCACATGCGCGTGAGTCCCGGCGACACGATGGAGGGGTACGAGATCGACGTGGCCTTCCTCGGCTCCTGTACGAACTCCCGGCTCGCCGACCTCCGCAGAGCGGCGAAAATCGTCAAGGGCCGACAGGTCCACCCGGACGTCCGCGCGATGGTCGTCCCCGGCAGTCAGCGCGTCCAGCGCGCCGCCGAGGAGGAGGGCCTGAAGGAAATCTTCACCGAGGCCGGCTTCGACTGGCGCAACGCGGGCTGTTCGATGTGTCTCGGCATGAACGAGGACCAGCTGCAGGGCGACGAAGCCTGTGCCTCGTCGTCGAACCGGAACTTCATCGGGCGGCAGGGCTCGAAAGACGGTCGCACGGTGCTCATGAACCCCCGGATGGTCGCCGCCGCGGCCCTCAAGGGAGAAGTGACCGACGTGCGCGACCTGAAGGAGGTGGCCCTGGCATGAGCGACGCCGAGATTCCACAGATTGATTACGCCGCTGGCACCGGAATCCCCATCCGCGGGAACGACATCGACACCGACCAGATCATCCCGGCGCGCTTCATGAAGGTCGTCACCTTCGACGGCCTCGGCGAGTTCGCCTTCTTCGACCTGCGGTTCGAAGACGACGACACGCCGAAGGAACACCCGTTCAACGAGGAGCGGTTCCAGGACGCCTCCGTGATGGTCGTCAACGCCAACTTCGGCTGTGGCTCCTCGCGCGAACACGCCCCGCAGGCGCTCATGCGCTGGGGCATCGACGCCATCATCGGCGAGTCGTTCGCCGAAATCTTCGCGGGCAACTGCCTCGCGCTCGGCATCCCGACCGTCACGGCGGACTCGGAGACGGTCGAGGCGATTCAGGACTTCGTCGACGAGAACCCCGACATCGAACTCGAGGTCGACGTCGAGGCGGAGACGGTGACCTACGGCGACACGACCGTCGACGTGACCGTCGACGACGCCCAGCGGAAGGCGCTCGTCGACGGCGAGTGGGACACGACGGCGCTGATGCGCTCGAACCAGAACGCGGTGCGCGAACTGGCCGAGTCGCTTCCGTACGTCGACCTCGACGCGTAAGCCGCCGTACCGCATCCTCTCGGTTCGCTTCGTTACCAGCGAGAACGGTTCTGCGCGCGGGTTCGGTCACACCAGCGAGCGACCGCTACTCGATGGCGCCGTTCTCGTCGGCCGACACCAGCGCCTCGAACCGGGCGGGGTCCTCGGTCAACTCTCGAAAGGTCGCCGCCGCCAGGAACCGCGTCGGGGCGACGACCCACTCCGTCGTCAGGTCGTCGTCCGGGTCGGGCGCGTCGGTGTCGAACCACCAGGCGACGTACCGCCCGTCGCTCAGCCGGGCCGTCGGGAGCAGTCGGTCCTGGACCATCGTGTCCACCCGGGTCGCGGGGTCGACCTCGAGCGATTCGCCGGGCTCCGGTGGTTCGATGATCTCGATCGAGACGTGCCGGCTCGGCTTCTCGTTCGCGCCCGCGTCCGTGTCGCTCATGTGGCGTCTCCCCACCCTGGCTGTGGCCCTCGTGTGCGCGACACTGTCCCGCTCTCTGTCACGTCGAGCCGCCATCGCCGATACATACCCGGGCTGTCGCCCCGGTCGTTGATAAGTCTCAGTCGGTCGCGCGTCAGACGCACGGCTCCGTACCGACCCATTCATCAGGGGCCCGCTCACCTCATTAGCCATGACCGACGAGATCGTCGTCATTCCCGGTGACGGAATCGGACAGGAAGTGGTGCCGGCCGCACGCGAGGTTCTCGAGACCGTCGGCGACTTCGACTTCGTCGAGGCCCGCGCGGGCGACCACGTGCTCGAGAGCGAGGGCGAGGCACTGCCGGACGAGACGTTCGACCTCGCGGCGAGCGCGGACGCGACGCTGTTCGGAGCGGCCGGTGAGACGGCCGCCGACGTCATCATCCCGCTTCGACACGCGGTGGACTCGTTCGTCAACGTCCGCCCGGCGAAGGCGTACCCCGGCGTCGACGCGCTCCAACCCGAGACCGACCTGGTGTTCCTCCGCGAGAACACCGAGGGCGTCTACGGCGGTCACGAACACCGGTTGACCGAGGACCTCTCGACGCTCACGCGCGTCGTCACCGACTCGGCCTCGCGTCGACTCGCACGCTTCGCCTGCGACTACGTCGACGACGGCGCGTGGGACGGCTTCACCGTCGCCCACAAGGCGAACGTGATGCGCGAGACGGACGGTCGGTTCAAGAACGCCGTCGAGGACGTCGCTCGCAAGCGCGGTGTCGACACCGACGACGCCCTGATGGACGCGCTGGCGATGCACCTCTGTCTCCACCCGGAGGAGTACGGCGTCATCGTCTGTCCGAACCTCGCGGGCGACATGCTGTCTGACCTCGCTGCCGGCCTGGTCGGTGGGCTCGGCCTCCTCCCCTCGGCGAATCTCGGCCCCGCCCGTGGCCTCTTCGAACCCGTCCACGGGAGCGCCCCGGACATCGCGGGCGAGGGCATCGCGAACCCCTCGGCGACCATCCTCTCCGCCGCGATGCTCTTAGAGTCGCTCGGCCACCACGAGGAGTCACAGGCCGTCCACACCGCCGTCGAGGACGTCCTCGCCGACGGCCCGCGGACGCCCGACCTCGGCGGCGACGCCTCGACCGAGGACGTCACCGCAGCAGTCGTCGACCGCCTCGACTAGTGCCGGCCGTCTGATTCTCGTGGATAGTCACGGGCTGAACCGGGCGTGCGGAGTCGACGTCCTGGTAGACCAGCCAAGACCCGGGCGGTTCGACGCAGCCGACGTCCACGTCCGCGTCGTTGTCGCCGACGACCCTCCGCAGGGACGACCTCGAAGAGGGAACCGGGACCTCGAACGCACGCTCACCGCTCGGCGAGTCGTTGCCACCGCGGCCTGCGATATCCGGGAGCGGACTTTTTGTCTCGCCCCGCGACGACTATACTCACCGAACGGACCGACACCCATCACAGACCTCTCATGACCATCGACTCCACCGACATCGACCGACTCACCCCGCCCGACCCGGTAACGCTCGAACGACCGCCCGCGCCGAGAGACGCCCGCACCGAGTTCCTGCTCGACGGGGCCACCGAGACGAGCCGCCTCGACGAATTCGAGGCGCTCACGGGGGCGGTCCGATGAGTGGCCCCGCCGTCGACCGTCGTCTTCAGGGCGAGGGCGCGACACCGCTCGCGGGGGTCGGAACCGTCGTGTGGTACCGCCCCGACGACTCGGTCGACCTGGACGAACCACCCGATGACGTCGACCCGAAGGCGGAACTCGCACGGTTCGAAGAAGCCATCGAGACCGCCCGCACGGAACTCGAACGCGAGCGCGAAGAGACCCGCGAGCATGTCGGCGAGGAGGAAGCCGAAGTGTTCGGTGCGCACCTCCAGTTCCTCTCGGACCCGATAATCGAAGACGGGGTCGAGGCGGCCGTCACCGACGACGGTTTGCCCGCCCCGCACGCGGTCCGGGCGGCCTTCGCCGGCCCCATCGAGCAGTTCGAGGGGATGGACGGGCGGATGAAAGAACGCGCGGACGACCTCCGCGACGTGCGCGACCGACTGCTCCGCATCCTGACTGGGGCCGAGCGGGTCGACCTCCGGTCGCTCCCCGAGGGCAGCGTCGTCTTCGCCGAGCGGCTCACCCCGTCCGACACTGCACAGCTCGACCCGGCGGTCGTCGCGGGATTCGTCACCGCGACGGGCGGTCGCACGTCGCACGCGGCCATCTTCGCCCGCTCGCTCGCCCTCCCTGCCGTGGTCGGAGTCGGCGCGGGGCTGTACGAGGTCGACGAAGGGACTGAAGTCGTCGTCGACGGTGACGCCGGCGAAGTGGTGCTGAACCCGACCGAGGAGACGAGAGCGCGCGCGAGCGACGGGCTCGACGCGCCCGTCCGCGAGGCCCCCGTCGAGACCAGCGACGGGAGAGAGATCGAAGTCGCCGCGAACGTCGGTCGCCCGGCCGAAATCGAGGCCGCGGTCGAGCGCGGTGCCGACGGTGTGGGGCTGTATCGGTCGGAGTTCCTCTTCGTCGACCGGGACGCGCCGCCGGGAGAAGCAGAGCAGTACGAGGCCTACCGCGACGCGCTCGACGCGTTCCCCGACGGGCGGGTCGTCGTCCGCACGCTCGACATCGGTGGCGACAAGCCCGTCCCGTACCTCGACCTCCCCGAGGAGGAGAACCCCTTCCTGGGAGACAGGGGTATCAGACGGTCGCTCGGAAACGACGCCGACCTGTTCGAGACACAGCTCCGCGCACTGTTGCGGGCGGCTGCCGACGGGGCCGGCGACCTGGCCGTGATGCTCCCGCTCGTCTCGACGGTCGAGGAGGTCCGTGCGGCCCGGACACGACTCGAAGCGGTCGCGTCCGCGCTCGACGAGGCGGGCGTCGACCACGCGATTCCCGAGTTCGGCGTGATGATCGAGACGCCCGCGGCGGTGCTTATGGGCCCCGACCTGGCGAGCGAGGTCGACTTCTTCAGCATCGGGACGAACGACCTCGCACAGTACGTGATGGCCGCCGCACGCGGGAACGAACGTGTCTCGGAACTGCGCGACTTCCGCCAGCCAGCAGTCATCCGTGCGATTCGAGAGACCGTCCGCGCCGCGGAGGGCACAGAGTGCTGGGTCGGGATGTGCGGCGAGATGGCCGGCGACCCCGACCTGACCGAACTCCTCCTCGGACTGGGCCTCGACGAACTGTCGATGAGCGCCGTGACCGTCCCCGCGGTGAAACAGCGCGTCACGGCGGTCGACACCGACGAGGCGAGGGAACTCGCCACCCACGTCGCCAGCGCCAGCACCAAAGAGCAAGTAGTCGACCGACTGACGTCGCAGGGGGAGTCGCCGTGAGCATCGTCGCAGGCACCGCGTGCTCGACCGGTATCGCGCACAGCCAGATGGCCGCCGAGAACGCCGAGACGACCACTCGAGAGAGGGGCCACGACATCGAGGCGCGGTGCGAGGGTCGATGAGCCCACAGAACGAACTGACCGCAGAAGACATCGCCAGCGCCGACGTCGTCGCCACCGGCACAGCGGTCGAACGCGACCGGTGGGCGGCTGTTCGCGCGGTCGAAGCGACTGTGTTCTCGAGTGGCGCGGTCTGTTCGTCGTCTCGCCGTCTCGCTCGGTTCGAGCGGAGTTCGCTGGTGGATTTAAGGCCGCGCGGCGTTTCCTCTCATCTATGGCACAGATACAGGTCGACGAAGAGACGCTGGAGCGACTCGACGGACTCCGTGTCGAGGACGAGGAGTACGACGAGATAATCAACGAACTCATCAACATCTACCGGGCCAGCGAGATGACGCTGTTCCACGCGGGCGACGAGTATTAACTCTCGTACGACCGTCGGACCTGCTCCCACTTCCCCCGCGATTCGAGGTGGGACTGGAGTTCGTCGGCGTACTCCTGGACGAGTTTCTCGGCAGCGGCGAGTTTGGCGTCGTGGTCCTCTCTCCCGTTTCCGAGTCCGAGCGCGCCTTTGACCGTATCGATGATGCTGTCGCCCCCGCCGTCGTCACGGCCACCCCCGCCGGCCATCGACTGCTGGCGCTTGCCCGCCTCCTCGATGTGCGGCATCATCCCCTCGAGTTTGTCGGTGTTCGCGACGATCCGTGCCCGCTCGGGGTCGTCTGCGTTCTCGATCTCGAACTCCGTCGCAGTCATGATGAGGCTCCACTCCTGACTCGCGAACTCGGAGGCCATCACGCGGTCGTTGAACTCCCTGTCGACCGTCATCCGGTCGCCGACGATACGGTCGGTCCAGTCTGCCATGCCCGAGCGTATGACGAGGCGGCGTATCAGGGTTTCCCCGCGTCTCCGGCGGCGCACCGACCGTCGGACCGACCGGTTTTTAATACCTCCTCGGTCCGTTTCGAGCTATGGAACGATACGACCTCCTCTACCGGCTCTACGAGGACTTCGACACGGCCGCCATCCGGGACCTCCAGACGTTCGTCGACGTCTTCCCGGCCGTCGACTCGCGGGTCGCCCTCGACTACTGGCAGGACGCCCGGGCCGAACTCGACACGCGGAAGGCGGAGGTACGCGACTCGTTCGCCGTCGGCGAGACGCTCGTCGAAATCGCCGCGACGGCCGACCGCGACCACGCCTTCACCGGCCTCGACCTCCACTCGAAGTACGGACGCGCGGTGAACGTGCTCGTCCTCGACGTCGACGAGACGCTCCGCTCGGCGGGTGGGACGGACAACGAGATCCCCCGCGAGACCCTCCACGCGCTCACGGAGTTCCACGAGGCCGGCGTCCCCATCGTCATCTGCACGGGTCAGACCCTGGAGAACGTCAAGGGGTTTCTCATCCAGGGGCTCGGGAACGAACTCGTCCACTCGAGCGACGTGAGTATCGTCTACGAGACCGGCACGGGGGTGTTCACGCCCGGCCACGGCTCACAGACGAAACGGCTCCTCTACGACGAACTCGACGAGGAGATGATCTCGGTCTTCGACGAGGTACGCTCGCGCGTCCTCCCGGAGGCTCCGGACGACGTCGCCCGCGGCATCCACCTCCAGGGTAACGAGTTCAACGTCACGCTCAAACCGAACTTCGATGTGGGCTCTCCCGAGGCAGAGCGCGTCATCGACCGCGGGCTGGTCTACCTCGTCGACCTCCTGGGCGAGGCCGTCGCGGCCGAGACCGACGAGGTGACGACGCGTGGCTCCGACTGGGCGCGGGCGTACTTCGCGGCCGCCGACCCCGAAATCGAACAGGTGTTCGAGAGCGAGGGCGCGTCCGTCGACTGCGCACCCGACGAGGTGCCCGAGGCCGTGACTGCCATCTTCGAGCGCGTCGACGTCGCCTACTACCACGCCGACGCGGCCGAGGTCGGCTCGCTGGAACTCAACAAGCCCCGCGGCGTGGGGGCCGCGCTCGAGGTCCTCGGCATCGACGACCCGTTCCTGGTCGTGATGGGCGACTCGAAGTCCGACCTCCGGGTGATGGAGTGGGCCGCCGAGAACGAGTGCGGCATCGCCGCCGCGCCGGAACACTCCTCGGCGGCGGTGCTCGACCACGTCCGCTCGACCGACGGGCTCGTCTTCGACCGCGGTGGCGCGGCGGCGATGCTCCGGACGATATACGTGATGAACCTGCTCGCCGACCTCTAGGGGTCGAGTGCCGAGGAAGCTTATGCCGACACGGCGCGTACGTTCGGACCCCAGACGGAATCTCACCCAACATGAACTCGACACTCGCGCCCATCACACACCGCGTCTCCCGATGGTCCGGCGTCGACACCGATTCGAGCCACGACGGGGAGACGTTCCGGGTCGGCGGCCGGACCTTCGCACACCTCTCTCGGCACGGTTCCCTCACCGTCCCGACGACGCCCGCCCTCCGCGACCAGCTGTTGACTGACGGCTTCGCCGACAGCGTTCCGGGGGTGCCGGCGCTCGTTCGGTACCGAGTCCGTTCGCCCGCGGACGTCCCCGGGGCCATCCGACTGGCCCGGGTGGCGTATCTCCAGCACGCCGGGTCACGAGCGCGGGCGTTCGACGCCGACACGCACCTCCGACGGCTCGGCGCGAGCACCGAACTCGCCGCGCTGTTGGTCGGACCGCGAGCGGGCGGTCCGGGCGAGACAAGCGCCTGAAGGCGCTGCCTGGCCCGTCGGCAGGCACACCGGCGAACGCCGCGCGAGCGCCCCCGCTCCGGAATCTCCAAAGATTTACCACTCGTCCAGTAAACCCACGACCATGGGAATCGACTACGGTTCGCTCCACGATCCGAACGCGGAGTACACGATGCGGGAGCTCTCCAGCGAGACGATGGGCGTCACGGCGAAGCGCGGGGGCGGCCGCGACGTCGAGATTACCGACGTCCAGACGACGATGGTCGACGGCAACTTCCCGTGGACGCTCGTGCGCATCTACACCGACGCCGGCATCGTCGGCACCGGCGAGGCCTACTGGGGTGCGGGCGTCCCGGAACTCATCGAACGGATGACGCCGTTCGTCGTCGGCGAGAACCCCCTCGACATCGACCGTCTCTTCGAGCACCTCGTCCAGAAGATGTCCGGCGAGGGGAGCGTCGAGGGCGTCACGGTCACCGCCATCGCGGGTATCGAAATCGCGCTGCACGACCTCGCGGGCAAGATTCTGGAGGTTCCGGCCTACCAGCTCCTCGGCGGGAAGTACCGCGACCAGGTCCGCGTCTACTGTGACTGTCACACCGAGGAGGAGGCCGACCCCGACGCTTGCGCCGACGAGGCCGAGCGCGTCGTCGAGGAACTCGGGTACGACGCGCTGAAGTTCGACCTGGACGTTCCGTCCGGGTTGGAGAAGGACCGCGCGAACCGTCACCTCCGCCCCGGCGAGATTCGCCACAAGGCCGAAATCGTCGAGAAGGTCACAGAGCGCGTGAGAGACCGCGCCGACGTCGCCTTCGACTGTCACTGGACCTTCTCCGGCGGCTCCGCGAAGCGACTCGCCGCCGCCATCGAGGAGTACGACGTCTGGTGGCTCGAAGACCCCGTCCCGCCGGAGAACCTCAAGGTGCAAGAGGAGGTCACGAAGTCGACGACGACGCCCATCACCGTGGGCGAGAACCGGTACCGAGTCACCGAGGAGCGTCGCCTCATCGAGAACCAGGCGGTCGACATCATCGCGCCCGACCTGCCCAAGGTCGGTGGGATGCGCGAGACACGAAAGATCGCCGACGTCGCCAACCAGTACTACGTGCCGGTGGCGATGCACAACGTCTCCTCGCCCGTCGCGACGATGGCCTCCGCGCACGTCGGGACGTCCATCCCGAACTCCCTCGCCGTCGAGTACCACTCGTACGAACTCGGCTGGTGGGAGGACCTGGTCGAAGAGACCGTCATCGAAGACGGCTACATCACTATCCCCGAGGAACCGGGTCTCGGTGTGACGCTCGACATGGACGCCGTCGAGGCGCACATGGTCGAGGGCGAGACGTTGTTTGATGAAGCGTAGCTTCGTCGAGCCAGCAGCACGCAGTGCTGCGCTGTTCGACGAGTCGTAGATTCAGCAAGCCAGCAGCGTGACGCGCTGCCCGGTACCGTTCGACGCGCGACGCGCGTCGTGGGTCGGAATCCATCCGACTGCTTCTTCCTGCTGGCGGCTGTGAGCCGACCTGGATGACCAGCGACCACCTGCTCGACCGACTCGCGCGTGACCTCGCGGCCGTCGTCCCACGAATCGACGCGACGGCCGAACACGAACGGTGGCAACCCGGTCTCGGTGCGTTCGAAGCGGAGAGACAGCTCGAACTGCTCGTCGGGGCGCTCCGCGATACGGGCGACTGGACGGTCGAGCGCGAGGTCACGTATCCGAACGGCGACCGGCGATGTGACCTGGTGGTCGAAGCGAACGGACGACGCGTTCCGGTCGAGGCGAAACTGCTCCGGTTCCGCCGCGACAACGGCGACCGCGAGCCGAACACGTTCGGGACCGTCTTCGACCCCTTCTCGAACTCACTCGTCGCGGACGCCACGAAACTCGTCGAGAGTGACTTCGAGACCCCCGGTGGACTGCTCGGTCTCTACTACGACCGGACCGGTGAGGACACGCCGCCGATGAGCCCCGCGACGCTGGCGGAGAAGGTCTGTCTGGACGTCGAGTACTGGTTCGGCGTGGACGCGAGGACGCGTGCAATCGGGCGGTTCTCTGGGTTACGCCATCCGGTGCATCAGCAGGGCGCGGTCATCACGTGGGGACTCGAACGGGGGTGAGCCCGGTCGCGCTCGACGCGGACGTCGCCACCCACATGGAGTCGAGCCAACAGTTTTGTCGACACGCCACGTGGTCGCTACTCTAATGTCGACAGAGTATTCGGTCGATCACGAACTCTCAGACGCCGACAGACACATCCACAACGCGTGGGACAACAGCCTCGACCCGATTCTCACCGTCGAGGCGGGCGAAGTCGTCCGTTTCGAATGTCGCGACGCGCTCGACGGACAGGTCGGTCCCGAATCGGGTGTCGAGGACCTCGCGAACGCGAGTTTCGACCCCGTCCACCCGCTCACCGGACCGGTCGCCGTCGAGGGTGCCGAACCGGGCGACGTGCTCGCCGTCGACTTTCTCGACTTCGAGCACAAGGGCTGGGGCTTCACGGGCTTCATGCCGGGCGAGATGGGACTCGGACTCCTCCCCGAGGAGTTCCCCGAGGCCGGGCTACACGTCTGGGACCTCGACGAGGAGGTAGCGCACTTCGTCGACGGCATCGAGGTACCGCTCGATATGTTCCCGGGCATCGCCGGCGTCGCGCCGGCGGAAGACGGCGAACACGACACGCTCCCACCCCGCGATACGGGCGGCAACTTCGACATCAAACACCTGACGGCGGGGTCGACGCTCTATCTGCCCGTGGAGGTCGATGGTGCGCTCTTTTCGACCGCCGACTGCCACGCCGCACAGGGCGACGGTGAAGTCTGTGTGACGGGCATCGAAGCCCCGATGTTCGTCACGGCTCGTTTCGACGTGCTGAAGGACAAGTCCATCTCCCAACCCGAACTGGAGACGACGGGCCCGTTCACGCCCACCGGTCGGGACGAACCGATGTACGGGACGGCGGGCATCGCCGACGACCTGATGGAGGCGACGAAGAAGGCTGTCCGCCACATGCTCGACCACCTCGAGGCCGAACGCGGTCTGTCGCGGTCGGAAGCGTACATCCTCTGTTCGGCCGCCGTCGACCTGAAGATCAGCGAGGTGGTCGACGCACCCAACTGGACGGTGACGGCGTATCTACCGGAGAGCATCTTCCCCTGACCGGGGTGAACACCGACGGGACGGCTCCGTTCACGCGGAGTCGAGTCGAACACCCTCGGCGGACGAGCAGACGAACGTGCGGGGCTCGACGTCGACGCCCGCGCGGTCGGCGTACTCCGCGTCGACGGTGGCTCGAAAGCCGTCGACCGCGTCGGTCTCCACGAGGGCGACCACGCTCCCACCGAAGCCGCCGCCGGTCATCCGGGCACCGACGACGCCCTCGGTCTCCCACGCGAGTTCGACGACGGTGTCGAGCTCCCCACAGGAGACCTCGTAGTCGTCGCGGAGGCTGGCGTGTGACTCGAACATGCAGTCGCCGACGGCGTCCACGTCCCCGCTTTCGAGGGCGTCGACGGCCGCCTCCACCCGCTCGTTCTCGGTGATGACGTGTCGCGCCCGGCGGCGGAGTTCACCGGGGAGGTCGGCAGCGTGTGCGAGGAACGCGTCGCGGTCGACGTCTCTGAGCGATGCGACACCGCCAAGCAGTCCGTCGAGCCGTTCGACCGCTTCCTCGCACTCGCGCACCCGGTCGTTGTACGCCGACGAGGCGAGTTCGTGTTCGACGCGCGTGTCGACGACGACGACGTTGAGTCCGGCGTCGCCGAAGGGAACGCCTCGCGTCTCGCGGGACCGACAGTCGAGAAAGAGTACCTCGTCAACGCGACAGAGTGCGCTGGCGTACTGGTCCATGATGCCACAGTCGAGGCCGACGAAGCCGGTCTCTGCGCGCCAGGCCGCCTCGGCGAGGTCGCGCTTCGGGAGGTCGGCCGTCCCGACCCCGGGACGGTCGACCGCGTACGCTGCGGCCGCAGTCGCTACTTCCAGTGCCGCCGACGAGGAGAGACCAGCGCCCCGGGGCACGTCGCCCGCGACGAGCAGGTCGAGTCCCCGTGGCTCGAACCGCCCCGCGGCGGCGAGGTCGACGAGCACGCCGAGCGGGTAGTTCGCCCACACCTCGTCGTCGGCCGTGAGCGGTTCCGCGGGGACGTCGTCGACCGCGACTGCGGCCCCGACGTCGGCCGACTCCAGTCTGAACTGCCCGTCGTCGCGCGGGGCGACGGCGACGGCCGTGCGGCGGTCGATGGCCATGGGGAGGACGAACCCCTCGTTGTAGTCGGTGTGGCCGCCGACGAGGTTCACCCGACCCGGCGCACTCGCCACCGTGGTCGGCTCTCGACCGTACGCCGCCTCGAACGCGCTTCGCGCCTCCCTGGTCGTCATGTGTGGCTCGTGAGTCTTCGAGGAGAGGGCTTCAAACCCGGGGGTCGTCGAGGGGAACTGCGCCCGTCTCGTGTCGAGTCACTCCCGTGTCTCACGAAGTCGCGCCGCGATATCACGGCCGACGTCGCGCGGAGCGGCCTCGACGACAGCGACGTCGTCACCCACCGTCACCGAGCCGGGGTCGACGACGTCGGCACAGATGCCACCGCGGCCCTCCTTCAGCGCACGGGCGACCCCCTCCTCGCCGGCGACGCGCCCGACGTGGGCACACGGTGGTCGCGGCCGCGTCCCCCTGAAGACGGCGTCGCCGACGCGGAAGGTCGTCTCCAGGAGGGCGCGGAGGTCGACGTCCCGCGTGACGACGTTTCGTCGGTGGCGGCCGTCCGAGAGGTCGATGTCGTACTCGTCGCGGACGAACTCGAGCCCCTCGCTCGCGACGAACGTCACCTCGCAGACGTCGAACGGGGCGTAGTGGCCCGTCCCGAGCAGGTAGCGGTCGCCGCGGATGCCCCCGTCGACGACGTCGACGGTCTCGTGGGCTCGCATCGGCTCGCCGTCGGCCGGTGCCGTGAACAGGGCTTCGACGCGTCCCATAGGTGACCGAGGCGACGAGGAGAGAAAGCGGTTCGGGGTGCAGGCGGTCGGGCCTCAGGCGGCCTGTCCTTCGCTGCCCACCTCGTCCGTCGGGAGCCGCACGTCTACCCCGGAGACGACGAGGCGAACCCCTTCGGTGTAGGCGGTGTCGATGGTCGCCTCCCAGCCGTGGGTACGCGCGAGCGTCCGCAGGTTCGGCAGCAACATCCCGGCGGCCGCGTCCGGTACCGAGACGCCGTACGCGAAGAAGTCCTCGGGGTTCGCCGTCCCCACGGGGTCGCCGTCGTCGGTGATGACGAACCCGTCGTCGCGGAGTGTGACACTCACCACGGAAGCGCCGTTGTGACGGGCGAAGGCGAACGCGCTCTCGAAGAGGCCGTGGGTCCGGCCGGCGTCGGCGTCGATGCTCCCCTCGGCGCGGAGCGACAGCGAGATCCCGTCCGTCTCGAGGCCGTTCCACGCCTCTCGAGCGGCGGCGTCGACGTCGACGCAGCCGGTCGCCTCGAGCGTCTGCCCCTGACGGGCGAGCCGAGCGAGGTCGTCGACGATGTCCGACATCCGGTCGGCCGTCTGCGACGCCGTCCGGAGCGAGTCGCGGGCGGTCTGCACGTCGCCGTCTTCGAGCGCCTCCCCGGCGATGGTCACGCGCCCGTTGACGATTTGGAGGGTGTTGAGCAGTTCGTGCCTGATGGCGGCGGCGAACCCTTCGAGCTGTTCGTTCTGTCTGTCGAGTTCGCGACGCTGACGCTCCGTCCGTGTCACGTCGGTGAACACGACGATGCGCCCGATGTCGGTCTGGCCCATCGTGAACGAGGTGTCGCTCACGAGGTAGTGCCGGCGCTCGCCCTCGTACGTCCGGTCGATGACCCGCTCCTCCGAGGAGAGTCGGTCGGCGACGTCGGGGAGGACGGCCGGGAGTGTCGAGCCGACTGCCCCCGAGAGAGCGGGAAACAGCAGGCGTGCCTGGTCGTTGAACTGGCGGATCCGCCCCTCGTCGTCGAGGTAGACGACGGGGTCGTCGACGCCGTCGGAGAGCTGGACGGCGAGGAACTGCTCTTCGAAGACGAAGAGCACGCCGACGGCGAAGACGGCCACGCCGAGCGGCTCGTAGTTCATGTCGATGACCGCCGGGGTGGCGAACCCGACGATGTCGAACAGCACCGGTAGTCCGGTGAGCGCCGCGACGGCACCGAGAGCGTGGGTGTCGTAGTCGGCCTCCAAGAACAGCTCGTAGAGCATGAAGAAGCCGACGGCGACCAGCGCGTACGAGAGGCCGGTGATGACCCAGTGGAACGTTCCGTGCATGACGGTCAGGTGGGGGAACGGCTCGGCCACGTACGCGGTCGTAAAGTAGTAGCCGTGGAGCGGGTTCGTCACCTTCACCACGACGATGACGAGGTACACGACGACGGCCCCGAGGCGATACATCCGGTCGGTGTGGAACGACCGCCCGGTGTACGCCGAACAGAAGTAGAGCCACGCACCGACGGTGGTGAGGCCGATGACGAGGCTGACGAGATAGCTCGCGTATTTGAGGTCGGGTGTCGGAGCGACGAGGAAGCCGAGTTCCCACGCGGCCCAGCCGCCGCTCCCGACGAAGAGCGCGACCAGCCCACGGCGGGTCGCGTCGTCTTCGACCTGTCGCGCTCGGAACAGCGCAGCGCCGCAGACCAACGTCGCCGTCGCGAAGGCCAGCACGTAGCTCAAAAACATCACGGGGAGACCGAAGAGCGCCATTATATTCTCCGGAAGTGAATATCTTATTTAATTATATCTCTCCAGAACTTACCTTTGAGAACGGGCAGCGCCGCGACCGACCGTGGGCCGTCCCGACCGCCCGCCTCAGCAGATGTCTTTGACGCCCAGCCCCATCTCCGTCAGCGAGTCGGCGTAGTCGTCGTACGCGACCTGAATCACGTACTCGGCGACCATCTCGGCGCGCTCCCAGTCGGCGTCGTCCCCACACAGTTCGTCGAGGAGCGCGACTCCGTCGTCGACGACGGCGGCGGTTTCGGTCTTGAGGTCACGAAAGAGGTTCGCGCCCACCTCGTCGGCCTCGTTGACGAAGAACCCGATGAGCTGGTTGTGCGCGCGGATGCTGACCAGCGGACGGCCGACCATCCCGCTCGCCACGCGCTCGACCGTGTCCTCGCGGCCGCGGAGATACGCGTGCATCGGGCCGCCGTCGGCGAGGTCCACGTCCCCGTCGAGCGCGTCGAGGACGCGGTCGAGGTGTTCGTCTTCCTGCGCCGCGACGGCCTCGAACGCCGCGCGCGCGTCGGGGTGGGACTCGTCGGCGGCCCAGGCACGGAACGTCTCTCGGGCGGCGTGTTCGGAGTGTGCCGCGACCTCGAGGACGCGAGGACGCTCGATTCGCGCGCCCGTCAGCGCGATGAGTAGCTTCGAGGAGCCGAGCCGGTCGAGTTCCGTCCGCTTCGACGCCTCGACCGACTCGCGAAAGGTGGTGCCGTCCATACCGGTGTATGCGAACCCCTCGGGTTCAACGTTTTCCCCGGCGTCGTCTGCAGGTGAAGCTACACGCCTCTCCGGACGACACCTCCCGCGCCGACCCGCCAGCCCGCTTTTGTCTCTCGCACGCCTACTCGACGACATGAGCGAGTACCCACAGGCGTCGGGCGACGTCGAAGCGGTGTCGCCCGCGGAACTGGCCGCTCGGCTTCGCCGGGGAGAGGCCGTCTCGGTCCTCGACGTACGGAACCGCGCCGACGCGGAGGCGTGGCCGCTGTCGGGTGAGACGATTACGACGCACCACCTCCCCTACTACCGGTTCGTCGAGGCGAAGGTGAACGACGCGGTCGACGAACTGGCGACAGCGGTCCGCGCGGCACTCGACGAACCGGTCCTGGTCGTCTGCGGTCGCGGGGAGGCCAGCGCGTTCGTCGCCGAGCGACTCCTCGCGGAGGGTCTCGAGGCTGCGAACCTCGCCGAGGGGATGCGAGGGTGGGCGCGTGTCTACCACGCGGTCGACCTCCCGGTCGAAACGGCCACGGTCGTCCAGTACCAGCGGCCCTCCTCGGGCTGTCTGGCGTACCTCGTCGTCTCTGGCGACGAGGCGCTCGTCGTCGACCCTCTCAGGGCGTTCGCCGACCGCTACGTCGAAGACGCTCGCGAACACGGTGCCGAGGTCGTCGCCGTCGTCGACACCCACGTCCACGCCGACCACGTCAGCGGCGTGCGCGGCCTCCGCGACGCGACCGGTGCCGACGTGCTGCTTCCCGCGGGTGCCCGCGAGCGCGGCCTCGACTTCGACGCGTCGCTCCTCTCGGCGGGAGAGCCGCTCACCGTCGGCGACGTGACCCTCGACGTTGTCGCGCTCCCCGGCCACACGACGGAGCACCTCGGCTTCCGGCTGGGCGACCTCCTGTTCGCCGGCGACACCGTCTTTTGCGAGAGCGTCGCCCGACCGGACCTCGAACGGGGCGACGACGGCGCGGCCGAGGCGGCCCGCCGACTCTACGACACCATCGCGTCACTCGACGACGACACGGTCATCGCGCCCGGACACTTCTCGACGGCGCGGCCGGGCGAGTCGGGCGCGTATCTGGCGCGACTGGGGGACCTCCGCGAGCGGATACCGACCCTGTCGCTCGACCGCGAGGCGTTCGTCGAACGCGTCTCGGGCGAACTGCCGCCACGGCCAGCCAACTACGAGGAAATCATCGCCGTCAACCTCGGACGCGACGCCGTCGACGACGAGGAGTCGTTCGAACTCGAACTCGGACCCAACAACTGCGCGGCGACGGCCGACGCCGACTAGGCTCGGGGGTTCGGGCCCGGTTCGACCTCCCGGGGAACCGGTCAGTCGTCGGCCGCGGCGTCGGCCGCCGTCGCGTCGGCCTCGATGCTCGGCGGGTACGACCCACGGTCGAGCTTCAGGTCGGACTGCGGCCGGGCCATGCAGGTGAGCGCGTACGACGTCTTCTCCTCGTCGGTGAGCGCGTGCGCCGCCGGCTGTGTCACCTCCCCTTCGAGAATCTCGGCCGAACAGGCGAGACACATCCCGACCCGGCAGGAGTACTCCTGGGCGATGCCGGCGTCGATACAGGCGCGGAGGATGGTCTGCTTGTCGGAGACGGTGATGGTGTCACCGGTCCCGACGAACTCGACGGTGTATTCGGTCATACCGCGGGTTTCGGGTGACCGGCGCAAAACTCTTTATACACTCGTGTCGGCCGCGAGGCGACGCGAACTCCGGTCACGCGTCGTCGTCGTCGGCCGTCTCTGTGCCCTCCTCCTCGTCGGGCGCGCGGACCGTGAGGACGGGGACCGGCGAGGTTCGGACGGTCCGCTCCGTCACGCTCCCGAGCAGGAACCGTTCGATTCCCTTCCGCCCGTGGGTCCCCATCACCACGAGGTCGATGTCGTGGTCGGTGACGTAGTCACGGATGCTTCGGTGGATGGTCCCGACGAGCACCGCGGTCTCCACGTCGATTCCCTCGGCCTCACACCGGTCGGCGACCGCGTCGACGGCTGCCTGTCCTTCCGACTCCAGGGCGTCGATGACGGCGTCGACGCCAGCCTCCAGCGAGGAGTACAGCGCGGCGTCGACGACGTACAGCGCGTGGACCGTCGCGTCGTACGCCGTCGCGAACTCGACTGCGTGTTCGACTGCCCGGTCGCCGGCGGCGCTGCCGTCAGTCGGGACGAGGATTGCGTCGTACATACCCGACGTATCAAGGGGGCAGGACTTATCTGTTGGTACCTGTTCCCGGCGGCCGAGCGGCGAGTCGGGCGGGCGAGGTCCGGGGCCCCCGAGTCGAACCGGCCGGAATCGAAACGTTTCTGCCACCCGCGTCGGCACCGAGTGCCATGTCGCGCGTCGACCCCACCGCTCGTCTCACCGCCGCCGTCGTCGCGCTCTCCGTACTGGGGGTCGTCCTCAGAGTCGTCGCGCTCGGCGAGCGGCCGTTCCACTGGGACGAGGCGCGCGCCGGCGTCTGGGCGCTCCGGTTCGCCCGGATGGGGGTCTTCGAGTATCGCCCCGTCGCCGGTGGGCCGCTCCCGTACCACCTCGCGCGGGCGTCCCTGTCGCTCCTCGGCGCTACGGACGCCGCGGCACGCCTCCCCGTCGCCCTCGTCGGTGGCCTCCTCCCGCTCGCCGCGCTCGGTCTGCGAACACGACTCTCGGCCGCGGAGACCGTTCTCCTCGCCGCGCTCCTCGCCGGGTCGCCACCGCTCGTGTACTACGGGCGGGTCCTCCGTGGAGACCTCCTGCTCGCGGCCGCGGCGTTCCTCGCGTGTGTCCTCGTCGTTCGCGCGGTCGACACCGAACGGCAGAGCGCAGCCTTCGCCGCCGTGCTCGCGGCAGTCGCCGCCCTCGCGGCCTCCGGGTTCGTCGTCGCCACTGCCGCCTGCGTCGTCGCCGCGGTCGCCGTCTCCGTCGACGCCCGGTGGGTGTCGCTCAACGACCTCGTCGCGCTCCCCGACAGGGTGCGGGCGCGGTCGACCCTCGTCGCCCGGCTGTTCCTCGTGGGAGTCGCGGCGGTCGTCTTCCTGTTCGCCCCCCGAGGCGGGAGCGCGAGCCTCTGGAACCCCCTCGCGTTCCCCGACGTGCTGGCGTTCGTCTTCGACGAGGCCCCCGGGCGGTTCTTCGCGGTCCGGGTCGCGTCCCGGTACGCGGATGGGGCGACCCACGAACTCTGGCCCTTCGTTTCCTCGCTCCTGGAAGTGCTCCTCGCCGCGGCACCGGTGACGCTTCTCGCGGGTGTCTTCGGCGCGCTCTACGACCGCTACGTCGGGTCCGTCCGCCCGGTCGTCACCTTCTTCGCCGCGTGGGCGGGCGTCGGCGTCCTCGTCTTCCCGACGGTCGCCGAAGTCGACGGCCCCTGGACGGCAGTCCACGTCGTCGTTCCGCTCGCCGTGCCGGCCGCCGTCGGCCTCGCTCGCGGCGTCGCGTTCCTGCGAGACGCCGTCGCGCGCGAGGACGCCGCCGTCGTCGCCAGCGCGCTCCTCGTCTGTGCCGCGGCCGTCGCGGGCGTCGGTGCCGTCTTCGCCGACGACGTCTACGGGGAGCCGACGCCCGACAGTTCCCTCGCGGGCTACGCTCAGCCGGCCGACGACCTCGACCCCTTCGCGGCGAACCTCTCCGGGGAGTCGACGGTGCTGTACTACGGCGACCGGTTCCACACGCGCGGGTGGACCGAAGCCGACGGGCCGCCGGTCCCGGACGCGTGGGGGAATCGGCTCCCGCTTCCGTGGTACGTCGCACGTGAGGGCGGGTCGTCGACGACGCTGCCCTCCGGCGCGCCGCTCCCCGAGACGCCGCCGGCAGTCGTCGTCACCACTCCGGAGGACGCGCCGACGCTCCGGCCCGAACTGGCCGACTACGAGCGCAGTCGCTACCGCCTCGCGCTGTGGAACCGAGAAGTCGTGGTGTTCGTCGGACGGTCGTAACGCCCCAGTACGGCGTCGCGGCCGAGGCTCAGCGGAAGCCCATCGCTTCGATCTGTTCTTGATACCGGTTGCGGATGGTGACCTCGGTCACCTGCGCGACGTCGGCGACCTCACGCTGGGTCTTCTTCTCGTTACAGAGGAGCGAGGCCGCGTAGATGGCCGCGGCCGCGAAGCCGGTGGGCGACTTCCCCGAGAGCAGCCCCTGCTCGGCGGAGACGTCGATGATCTCGGTGGCCTTCGCCTGGACCTCCTCGGAGAGGTTCAGCGCGCTCGCAAAGCGCGGGACGAACTGCTTGGGGTCGACCGGCTTGAGTTCGAGGCCGAGTTCCTGGGAGATGTACCGGTAGGTACGACCGATCTCCTTCTGTGGGACGCGGGAGACCTCGGCGACCTCGTCCAGCGAGCGGGGGATACCCTCCTGGCGGCAGGCGGCGTAGAGCGCGCTGGTGGCGACACCCTCGATACTTCGCCCGCGGATGAGGTCCTCGTTGAGCGCACGTCGATAGATGACCGACGCGACCTCGCGCACCGACCGCGGCACGCCGAGCGCGCTCGCCATCCGGTCGATCTCGCTCAGCGCGAACTGGAGGTTACGCTCGCCCGCGTCCTTCGTCCGGATGCGCTCTTGCCACTTCCGCAGGCGGTGCATCTGCGAGCGTTTCTCGGAAGAGAGCGACCGACCGTAGGCGTCTTTGTCCTTCCAGTCGATGGTCGTCGTCAGTCCCCGGTCGTGCATCGTCTCGGTGATGGGGGCACCGACGCGCGACTTCGACTGGCGCTCGGAGTGGTTGAACGCCCGCCACTCCGGCCCGCGGTCGATCTGTCGCTCGTCCAGAACGAGCCCACAGTCGTCACACACCAACTCGCCCTGGTCGGCGTCGGTGATGATGTTTTCCGAGTCACACTCAGGACAGACGACCTGTTCGTCCGACTCCTGTTCCGATGCCTGCTCGCGCTGACGCTGCCGACTCGGACGTTCCATTATAAGGTTTGTGGTGAGGGGTAAATTTAAACCTTTGTAACAGATTTTTGATACAGTCCGAAAACCGTGTCCCGACGGCGGCGTCACCGGCCCTCTCCGTCGACAGTGCAGTCAAGTGGGGTCGACGAGTGTCCGGTCGCGTCGGAGACGACTCGCCGGCGCACCGGGCCGACCGGTCTCGGCGCGACGGTCGGGGAAGATTACCTCTACACATACGAGAGATTTTTACCATAACTCGAAAATATCACACGTATGACGCGGCCGCCGAATCCGACAAGCAGACGCACCGGTCACGAGCGACCCGCTCGGGCCACCGACGGTCGAGGGGGGACGTAGCCGTGGCGACGAAGGCTGCACTGGAGACCCAACTCGCCGTCGTCGCGGGGTTCGAGAGTCCACGCGTGAGCCTCGAACAGTACCCGACACCGCCGGACCTCGCCGCTCACGTCGTCCACGTCGCGGACCTCAACGACGACATCGAGGGACGGACCGTCGTCGACCTCGGCACGGGGACCGGGATGCTCGCGCTCGGCGCAGCGCTCCGTGGTGCCGCGCGCGTCGTTGGCGTTGACGTCGACCGCGCCGCGCTGTCGACGGCCCGCACCAACCGAGTCAGGGTGGGAACGACCACACCAATCCACTGGGTGCAGGCCGACGCGACCCGCTGTCCGATCACGACGACGGAGCGGACGACCGTCGTGATGAACCCGCCGTTCGGCGCACAGCGCGGTCACGAACACGCCGACCGGGCCTTCCTCGCGACCGCCGCAGCCATCGCCGACGTGTCGTACTCCATCCACAACGCGGGCAGCCAGGAGTTCGTCGAGGCGTTCGCCGCCGACAACGGGGGCGAGGTGACCCACGCGTTCGAGGCGACGTTCGACCTCGAACGGCAGTTCGACTTCCACGAGGAAGCGCGGAAGGAGCTCCGAACCGAGGTGTACCGAATCGTCTGGGACGCCGAGCGAGACGACTAGTCCGCCGGTGCCCGCTGTCCGCGGTACGTCTCGGGCGTGGCGACCTGTACCCTGGTTCCCTCGTACACGGCGAAGAGCCCCTTCTCGGTCCGCCGGAACGTCACTCCGTCGAGCGTCACCGACTCGTTCACCGGCGGAATCGGTGCACGGGCCGTCTCGTTGTCGCGCGAGACACCGACGAGGAACCGACGCTCCTCGACGGCGACCGAGACGTTGCGGCCGCCGATGACGGGTGACGCCCGCGCGGGCGGAGCGCGGTAGGCCGTCCGCGTCTCGCCCGCGTGGGTCAGGTTGACGAGGTAGGTGACGTTGCCACCGGTGACGGTCCACCCGCGGCGCTCGACGACGACGGTCTCGCGCCAGCCGACACCGCCGACGCGGACGGCCGTCCGGCCCTCGAAGCCGAGCCGACCTTTGCTCACCGCAGTCGTCCAGATGCCGCGCTCGTCGCTGCGGACGATGACGCCGGAGGTGTTCACCGAGGTGGTCTCGCCGAACGCGCTGACGTTCACGGCGGCGACCATCCCGTCGGTGACGTCTTCGGCGTAGACCACCTCGTAGTCGCGAATCTCGACCGGCTCACCGGGCAGGTCGGCGTCGGAGGCGGTAAAGAGGTTCACTGGCACGGCGGGGCCGGCGAGCGCCGACGCCACGAGCACCATGACGACGACGCCCCACTGCCAGCGCGGCAGGGCGAGGAGGGACCGGTCGACGCCGCTTCCCCCCGGCCGTCCGAACAGCGGCCGGTCGGAGGCGGTGACAGTGAGCGCGACGAGCGTCGCGAGCGAGAAGACGAGGACGACGCCCAGTGCGCGGAACAGGACGTACGTCTCTCCGCCGCGGAACCAGTAGACGGCCCAGAGCGACTGCGACACCGCAAAGAGGAGAACGCCAGCCCAGGTTCGGCCGGCGGGCGGGCGGGCGTCGCCACGGTGGCGGAGCAGCCACACCCCGAGCAACACGCCGGCGAAGAGGCCGATCGCGTGACCCTGGATGGCGATTTCGGCCCACCAGGGGGTCGAGAACGTCGGCCGGGCCGTCGCCTCCACCGTCGGCGTCTGGAGGGCGGCCCGGAGGAGTCCGAGCACCCGGCCGGCGACCAGCGCGACCACCGTCGTCAGCGGGTACCGGACGAGCGCGAACCCGGCGAAGGCGAACACGGCACCCGAGAAACCGACGACCGGACCGATGGCGAACACGGAGGTCAGCACCGTCACGGCGAAGACAGCGCCGGGGAAGAGGAGAAACGCCCGGACGTAGGGATTCGTCCGCCACGACGAGAACGACGACGACCCGCGCGCCGTGGGGAAGTGCCCCCAGACGTACTCGGCGATGGGGGCGAAGACGAGCGTGCCGACGAGGTTCCCGAGGAGGTGGTTCGGCCCCGCGTGCGCGAAGCCGGAGGCGACCATCCCCAGGGGGTAGAAGTACGACCACGCCCGGAACGGGATGACGATTGGGGAGAACCAGTAGTCGAGTCCCGCCTGGACGAACAGGTAGAAGCCGAGCACCGCGCTCGCGACGACGAGTGTTCCCCAGGGGACGCCGGCGACGAAACGGTGTCGCAGCCGCGCCCCCCAGCGTCCGGCGGGGCGCTCGGCGTACCAGACCGCGAGGAGCGAGGCGACCACGGCCACGACGACGACGAGCTGCTGGAGGGGGAGCCACGGGGGGACGGCGGGCAGTGCGAACTGCACGGCTAGCGGCGGGACGTCAGGGGCGGGGTGGTCTCACGCACGCTCAGAGCTTCGACTCGGCGTCCTCGGCGAGTTCCTCCATCCGCTTGCCGACGCGACCGGCGCTGGAGAACTCGTCGTCGGACATCGCCGAGGCGAGCGCGCTCCCGAGGACGAAGACGGCGTGTTTGTGCTCCGACTTCGACTTGTGGACGTGCGAGGGGTCGACGCCGAGGCTCTCGTACTCGTCGAAGAGGCCGTCGGGGACCTCCTCGCGCGTCTTGAAGTGATCTTTGATGACCACGAGTTGCTCGTGGAGTTCGAGCAGTTCGTCCTTGTGCATACTCCGTGGTACGGGAGAGTCCCGTTTAAGGATTGTTGGGGCCCGTCTGACACAGCGGGGGCTCGCCATCGACTCGAGGCGGGACGCACGCTCGCTTTACCGGCGGGGACGTCTGTGCTGCGTTCGGGGTCGTCCGTCGCCCTGCCGGGCTACTCGCCGCTCAGAAGACGTACTCGTCTTCGTGCCCCATCATCCCGTCGTCCTGGAACTCCTGGTCGTCTTCGAGCGGGCCGCTCGTCTTGTACGCGCGCAGTCCCGTCGAGAGCAGTTCCTCGATGGCCTCCTCGCGGGTGACGAACTCCCCCTGTTCGACCATCTGTGCGATCTGCATCTCCAGGTGTTCGGGGACGGTTATCTCTACGTTCGGCATCTGACTGTGCGGGGGTTTGAAGGGACCTTATTTAACTCTGGCGGGGGCTCGTGGGCGCGTCAGGACGTGAGACGACCGTCCGGGCAGCGGTCGGTCACCCCTGAGGCCCGCGGGAAGTCGGTACGAATAGGTGGTGCACGACCGAAGGACGGATGTGAAAGACCTCACGGGACTCTACCGCACGTACGGCGACGACCGGCTCCCGCCGGGCCAGCGCGAGACGAGTCGATTCCCCGTCCTGTCGAAGTCCGGGACGCCGAGTTTCGACCGCGAGTCGTGGCGGTTCGAGGTGTGGGGTGCCGTCGACGACCCGCTGACACTCTCCTGGGAGGAGTTCGTGGCCCTCCCGACCGAGAGACAGAGACAGGACTTCCACTGTGTCACCGGCTGGAGCAAGTTCGACTGCGAGTTCACCGGTGTGCCCTTCACGGCGCTGGCGGACGCAGCCGGTGTCACCGACGACGCCGTCCACGTCATGTTCCACGCGATGGACGACTACACCACCAACCTGCCGCTCGAGGACTGCCTCGCGGAGGGTGTGTTGTTCGTCACCGAGTTCGACGGCGAGTCGCTGCCCGCAGAACACGGCGGACCGCTCCGCGTCGTCACGCCGCACAAGTACGCGTACAAGGGTGCCAAGTGGGTCTCCGGCGTGGAGTTCCTCACCGAGCCCGAACGGGGGTACTGGGAGAAGCGCGGCTACTCGAACACCGCGAACCCCTGGGCCGAAGAGCGGTACGCCTGACCGCGCTGGGGCCCCAGCCCGGCCGTTCGGCACGACGAGGCTGGCCCGATAGTCAGGTACAAGAGCACGTGGTCCTGAGAGACGGGCAATGGAACCGTTACAGACTGGCGAGGTCGAACACCTCGTCAGCCGGACGGTGCAGATCCGTGACCCACCGTTCCGAGCCGTCCTCGAAACCGCGACGCGTCCGCGAACGGTCTGGAGCGCCCCGGGCGACGCGACCATCGTCGGCAGCGGCGCCGCGGCGACCATCACCGCGAACGGGGCCGACCGCTTCGTCCGGGTGCGCGAGGCGGCCGAGGCGCTGTTCGAGACGGGTGACGTCCACGCCGGCACCGAAGCGGCCCGCCCCCGACTGTTCGGCGGGTTCGCGTTCCACGACGACGGTGCCGAACGGAGCCCCTGGGAGGCGTTCCCCGACGCCCGATTCGTCTTCCCCAGAGTCCAGGTGACCTACGCCGACAACGGCACGTGGCTCACGGTCAACGCCGTCGGCCCCGACGCGACGGTCGAGGCCGTCGAGGCGCGCCTCGGCGCCGAGCGCGAGCGCCTCGAAGACCTCGCCGACGAACCGATGTCCCCCCGACCGGGCATCCGCGGGCGAACCCGGACGACGGCGCTCGAAGACTGGCGTGACGGGGTCGAGGCGGCCGTCGCACGCATCCGCGCGGGCGACCTCCGAAAAGTCGTGCTCGCACAGGCCCTGGCGGTCGACCTCGACGCGCCGCTGTCGCTCTCCGACACGCTCGTCCGCCTGGGAGAGAAGTACCCCGACTGCCACCGGTTCCTCGTCGAGCCCGCGGAGGGGGACGCGAGTTTCTTCGGCGCGACGCCCGAGCGGCTCGTCTCCGTCCGCGGGCGGACGGTCGAGACCGGCGCGCTCGCGGGGACGACCGGCCGCGGCGAGACGCCCACCGAGGACGAGTGGCTCGCCCGCGAACTCATGCAGTCCGAGAAGAACGTCCACGAACACGACCTGGTCGCCGAGACCATCCGCGACCAACTCGCCCCCTTCGCGGCGTCCGTCGCGATGGGCGAGCGTCAGGTCCGCCGACTTGCGACGGTCCAGCACCTCTGGACGCCCATCACGGCCGAACTCGGCCGGAACTATCACGTGCTCGACCTCGTCGAGGCGCTCCACCCCACCCCGGCGGTCGGTGGACTCCCGCCCGAGGCCGCGCTGGCGACGATTCGCGAGACCGAGCCGTTCGACCGTGGCTGGTACGCCGCTCCCGTCGGGTGGATCGACGCCGCCGGCTACGGCTCGTTCGCCGTCGCGCTCCGGTCGGCCGTGGCCTCACAGCAGAAGGTGACGGCGTTCGCCGGCGTCGGCATCGTCGCCGACTCGGACCCCGACCGCGAGTGGGACGAGGTGCAGTTGAAGTACCGACCGATCCTCGACGAACTCGAGACGGACGGGTGAGCGGGGCTACGGGCTGGCTGGTTCTCCGTCGGCCCCCCGCCCACCGTCGAGGTGACGCTCGTACGCGTCCAGGCAGTCGCCGATGGTCCACGTCCGTTCCCCGCGCTGTGAAGGGAACACGCCGACGAGGTCGTCGCCCGACCGGACGGCGAGGCTCATCATCGGGAGCGTGAGGACCTCACGACTCCGCCCGACGAGCGACGAGAGCGTCCGGACGTCGAACGCCGGGCGGACGCTCACACCTCGTTCGTCGGCCCAGCGTTCGAAGCGCTCGAACGTCTGCACCGCGTCGTCCGTCGTCGCCCCGTCCGAGAGTACCACCTCGTCGGGCCACGTCTGCACCTCGAACTCCTCGATGACGCCGGCGGCCCGGAGCCGGCCCAGCCGATTGATGACCGTCGTCCGCGCGCCACAGACGGGCGTCCGCGTCCGGAGCGTCATCGTCACCTCGCCGTGCACGGGCAGTTCAGACAGAACGTCCAGGTTCTCCCCCATCGGGTTCATCTCTGACTAGTCTATCCGCATATCACCGCAAAAGTGTTAGCTAGTAGACGAAATATGTGTATTATCGTCACTATATTTCGTTCGGGATTCGTCCCGTTCTACGGTGGGGGACGCGGCACGAACCCACAGGAGTATTGACGCCGACCCCCCAACCCAGGGCAATGACCGCGCCGAACCGGAACACCCTCTGGGCCGAGGCGTTCGTCGACGAACTCGTCCGCGGCGGCGTCTCCGCGGTGTGTATCACGCCGGGGAGCCGTTCGACCCCCCTCACCGTCGCCTTCGACCGCCACGAGGACGTCCACGTCTTCTCGCACCTCGACGAACGGTCCTCGGCGTTCTTCGCGCTCGGCCGTGCGCGACGGACGGGCGAGGTGACGCCACTCGTCTGCACCTCCGGAACCGCGGCGGCCAACTTCCACCCCGCCGTCATCGAGGCGTCACAGTCGCGTGTCCCACTCCTGGTTTTGACCGCGGACCGCCCACCGGAACTCCGTGACTCGGGCGCGAACCAGACGATCGACCAGGAGAAACTGTTCGGGACGTCGACCCGATGGTACCGCGACGTCGCCGAACCCGAGGCCACCGACCGGAAACTTCGGTCGCTGCGGACGACGGTAGGCCGAGCGGTAGCGAAGGCGACGGGTGCGCCCGCGGGCCCGGTCCACCTCAACGTCCCGTTCCGCAAGCCGCTGGAGCCGACGCCCGTCGACGGCGACGTTCCGGACTCGCTCTCGACACTGGCGCGCGAGGGTCGCGACGGCGACACGCCGTTCGTCCGCACGTCGCCAGGGGTCCAGGAGGTCGACGAGAAAGAACTGCGTACGGTGGCGCGAGAACTCGACACCGAGCGCGGCCTCATCGTCGCCGGACCCGCGGACGCGCCGGGCGTCGACGCCGAGACGGTCGCCGCACTCTCGCACGCGACGAACTTTCCCGTGCTCGCAGACCCGCTCTCCGGCCTCCGGTTCGGCGGGCACGTCCGAACGACGCCCGTCGTCGGCGGCTACGACGGCTTCCTCGACGAGCGGCTCACCGAGGCGTGGCCGGCTCTCGAGGTCGTCCTCCGCATCGGCGCGTCGCCCACGTCCAAACCGCTCCGGAAGTACCTCGCTCGGACGGGGGCGCGGCAGTTCCTCGTCGACCCCGCGGCGGGGTGGCGCGAGGCGGAGTTCACGGCGACGGACCTCGTCGTCGCCGACCCCTCGACGCTCGCGTGGCGGCTCGCACAGACGCTCGGTCGCGGCTCCGGGAGCAACCAGTGGAAACAGCGGTGGCTCGACGCCGACGACGCGCACTTCGACGAGTTCGCGTCGTCGCCGTCGTTCTGTGAGGGCCGCGTGCTGGCGGCCGTCGCACGGGACGCGCCGGACCCGTCCACACTCTTCGTCTCGAACTCCATGCCCGTCCGCGACCTCGACCGCTTCGGCGCGCCGGTCGCGAAATCCCTCACCGTCCTGGGCAACCGCGGCGCGTCGGGCATCGACGGCATCGTCTCGACGGCGCTCGGGGCGGGCAGTGCGACGACCGACCCACTCACGCTGGTGACGGGTGACCTCGCGTACTACCACGACATGAACGGTCTGCTCGCGCTGGGTCGCTGTGACGTCGACGCGACCATCGTCGTCGTGAACAACGACGGCGGCGGCATCTTCCATATGCTCCCCATCGCCGACTTCGAGCCGCCGTTCACCGAGCAGTTCGTCACGCCACACGGGCTGGACTTCGCCCCCACGGCGGACCTGTACGACCTCTCCTTCGCTCGTGTGGGTGCGGACGGGTTCCGTGACGCGTACGCCGAGTCGGTCGCACGCGAGGGGACGCAGGTCATCGAGGTGGAGACCGACGCCGAGGCGAGCCATCGGGTCCGTAGTCGGCTGAAAGCGCGTGTCGTCGACCGGCTGCTCGACGCGAACTGAGCGCGTCCGGCGCGGTCGGGCAGGCGGAGCCCAACACCGTTAATTGACTCCTCTTCGTTCCCCCCTGCATGGACGAGCATCGCGGCACGACGCCCGAGATCGAAGAGCGTCGCATCCGCCTCCGCCCGGAGAACGACGCCGTCGGCACCTGGCTCGAACGCCTGTTCGACGCCACCTCCGAACTCGTCGTCTTCGCCATCCCCGCGTTCGTCCTCGTCGTCCTGTTCAACAGCGCCACCCTCAGCGGCCGGACCATCGTCACGGCGACGGGCTTCATCCTCGTCGCAGCGGCCGTCAAACGCCGCACGCTCGCCGTCGGGGCGGAGTGGCCGAAGACGAGCACGCGACTGAGTCTCGCCCGCATCGCGTACTTCAACACGGTCGTCGTCGTCGGTATCACGCTGCCCGGCCTGGTCGGTGCGACGACCGGTGCCGGCGCCTCGCTCTTGCTGCCGACGGCGTTTGTCGTCGGTGTGGTCGGCGCGGGGCTGTTCCCGCCGCTCGTCGCTCTCGTCGGGCGCTCCGCCGACTGACCCGTCGACTCCCTTCGTCACCCCGCAGACGCGAATCTTTTTGCGCGCCCGACCCGCCCTCGGCGTATGGTCTCTGAGATTTTCGACGGCGACCGGTGGGAGCCAGTCGACGCGGCCGAGGAGTTCACCGACGTCACCTACCACCGGGCCGCCGACGTGCCCGCGGTCCGCATCGCCTTCGACCGCCCGGCGGTCCGAAACGCCTTCAGGCCCCGGACGGTCGACGAACTGTACGTCGCGCTCGACCACGCCCGGCAGGACCCGGCGGTCGGCTGCGTGCTCCTCACCGGCAACGGCCCCTCGGAGAAAGACGGCGGTTGGGCCTTCTCGTCCGGGGGCGACCAGGCGATTCGGGGGGCGTCGGGGTACGAGTACGAGGACGACGACGCCCAGGGCGACGCGGACGACGGGGCTCCGAAGGTCGGTCGACTCCACATCCTCGAGGTACAGCGACTCATCCGGTTCATGCCCAAACCCGTCATCGCCGTGGTCCCGGGGTGGGCTGTCGGCGGCGGTCACTCGCTGCACGTGGTCTGTGACCTCACGCTCGCCTCGCGCGAGCACGCCGTGTTCAAGCAGACCGACGCCGACGTCGCCTCCTTCGACGGCGGATTCGGCTCGGCGTACCTCGCTCATCAGGTCGGGCAGAAGAAGGCCCGCGAGATATTCTTCCTCGGGCGCGACTACGATGCCGCCGAAGCCCACGAGATGGGGATGGTGAACGAAGTCGTGGACCACGACGAACTGGAGGAGACGGCGCTGGCGTGGGCCGACGAGATTACGAAGAAGTCGCCGACGGCGATTCGGATGCTCAAGTACGCGTTCAACCTCGACACCGACGGGATGGTCGGCCAACAGGTGTTCGCGGGCGAGGCCACGCGGTTGGCGTACATGACCGACGAGGCCCAGGAGGGCAGAGATGCCTTCCTGGAGAAGCGCGAGCCTGAATTTCGAAAGTTCCCCTGGCACTACTAGACGACCGTTTTTGTGCCTCGGATTCGCGCTCTGCGCGAACCGCTCGTTGAAAAAAGCTCGGTCAAAAAAGAGCCGCGAGGCGAGTATACGCGAGCCTCGCGGTCGGCCACTGGAGAGTCGCAGGGCGACTGCCGAGCGTACGGTGGCGCGACAGTCGCGGCACCGGCCGCGACGACACGTGAGGGACGAGCGCGTGAGTGATGCGAACGAGCGAATCGGCTGGGGAGGTCTGTGGTCTCACCGCTCTGGTGTCTGAGACTCAGCACGACGCACTCACGGACGAATCTGTCTCTTCTCGAACGTGCTCACCAGGTGTCAGAAAATCTTTTTCCAGATAGAACCCGCGTGAGAAACGAGCAATTCGGCTCGAAATCGTGTGAGCATTTGGAAATGATCCAGCTGCTGACGAGGGCTCCCTGTCGAATAGAGAGGACGAGACAATGTCACCACCATGCAGGAGGACCCACGCCCCCCGTGACCACTGCCGACAACACGTCTCGGACCGTTTCGCTCGCGCCTTCCCGGACACCTTCGGCCGAGTACACCTCTGTCCGGGCTCTGCCCCGAACGAAGGAATCACAGAGGTCGCACGACGTCGTGCACAGGGGGAAGGCGACCCCGAACCCCTGCACGAAACGCACCATTTAGGCTCCTCGCGTCCTGAATCTGAGCCAATGAGCGCGACTTCGACAGACGTCTCCCGGACGAAGGCGTGGGTGATGGCCGCCCGCCCGCAGACACTGCCCGCGGCCATCGCCCCCGTCGTCGTCGGGACGGGGCTGGCGGTCCACGACGGCGTCTTCGCCGCACTGCCCGCCCTCTTCGCCCTCCTCGGTGCGGCGCTCATCCAGGTCGGGACCAACTTCGCGAACGACTACTACGACGCCGTCCAGGGCGCGGACACCGAGGCGCGAGAGGGGTTCACGCGGGTGACGGCCTCGGGACTCATCTCCGCGCCGGAGGTGAAGCGCGCGATGTACCTCACCTTCCTCGTCGCCGTCGTCGTCGGCACCTACCTCGTCTCCGTCGGCGGGGTGCCCATCCTCGTCGTGGGACTCCTCTCGGTCCTCTCGGGCATCGCCTACACCGGCGGCCCCTACCCGCTGGGCTACCACGGCCTCGGTGACGTGTTCGTCTTCGTCTTCTTCGGCCTCGTCGCCGTCGTCGGAACGTACTACGTGCAGGCCGCGGCCGTGCTCGCGGGGGCGTTCCCGCTGTGGCTTCCGCCCGATACGGTCACCACGGCAGCCGTCGTCGCCTCGCTTCCCATCGCCGCCATCTCGACGAACATCCTCGTCGTGAACAACCTGCGAGACCGACGAGAAGACGCCCGCACGGGGAAACGAACGCTCGTCGTCCGGTTCGGTGCCCGGTTCGGACGGGCCGAGTACGTCGCGCTGTTCGCACTCGCGTACGCCGTCCCACTCTACCTGTTCACCACCCCCGCGTTCGGGCTGCCGGTACTGCTGCCGCTACTGTCGCTCCCGCTCGCCGCGCTCGTCACCCGGACGGTGCTCACCGAGGAGTCCGGCGCTGCGTTGAACCCCGCGCTCGAACAGAACGGCAAGACGCTCGCACTGTACGCCGCGCTCGCGGCGGTCGGGTTCGCGCTCTGACGATGTCCGTCGACGTCACTCGGTTCGCCCTCCCGCTCGAGCGGCCACTGTCGACGGCGCGTGGCGACATCAGCGTTCGAAGGGGCTTCGTCGTTCGCGGGACCGTCGGCGACGTTCAGGGGGTCGGCGAGGCCACGCCCCTGCCGGGCTGGACCGAGTCGTACGACGACTGCCGCCGCGCGCTCGAACTCGTCGACGACCTCGGCGCGGCGCTCTCGGCGAACGTTCTCGACGACGCGCCGGCGGCCCGCCACGCCGTCTCGCTCGCGCTGTTCGACGCGCGCGCGCGAGGTGAGGGTGTGTCGCTCGCACGCTTTCTCGTTGGCGATGGGGGGGACGTCGCCGAGACGGTCGCGGTCAACGCGACCGTCGGAGACGAGGGGCCGACCGAGACGGCCGACGCCGTCACGACCGCCGTGGCGTCGGGCTACGACTGCGTGAAGCTGAAGGTCGGAGTCGGCCTCGTCGAGCGGGACGTCGAGCGCGTCGTCGCCGCACGGGAGGCCGCCGCCGAGGTGGCCCTGCGCGTCGACGCCAACGGGGCGTGGACGACAGACGAGGCGACGCGGTTCGTCGAGCGTGTCGCCGAGCGTGGGGTCGACCTCGAGTACGTCGAACAGCCGCTCGACGCCGCAGACGTCGCGGGCCACGCGTCGTTCCGTGAGCGATGTCCGTTCCGCGTCGCCGTCGACGAGACGCTCGCCACCAGCACCGTCGACGAGATACTCGCCCGAGCGGCGGCGGACGTACTCGTGCTGAAGCCGATGGCGCTCGGCGGGGTCGACCAAGCCCTCGCGGTCGCCGAGCAGGCGCGCGAGGCGGGCCTCGGCAGCGTCGTGACCACGACCATCGACGCCGTCGTCGCCCGGACGGGCGCGCTCCACGTCGCCGCCGCGCTCGGCGACCCGCCGGCGTGCGGTCTCGCGACTGGCGACTTCCTCTCCCGCGACCTCGCGGCCGACCCCGCGCCGGTCGTCGACGGCGGGATGACGGTCCCCGCGGGTCCTGGCCTGGCCGGCGAGGCGTTCTCTGGTCTCGACGCCGACGGCTGAGGTCAGTCCTCGACGACGTCAACGACGCCCTTCATCCCGACCGCCTGGTGAGGGAGGCAGTAGTACCGCACGGCACCCGGCTCGTCGAACGTCCGCTCGTAGGTGGTCCCCTGCGCGGAGGCGAGTTCGGACTCGAACGCCCCGTCCGCCTCGACGACGTTGTGCTGCCCGCCGCGGCCGGTCCACTCCCAGACGACGGTGGTTCCGGGCGACACCTCGACGGCGACCGGGTCGAAGAGCAGCCCGTTCCCCGCGCCGACGGTGACCGTCACCGAGCCCTGGCCGGTTCGGTCGACGGCCGAGCCGTCGTAGTTGGGAGCGTCCGCGAGCCAGTCGGCGTAGTCGGCCGAGCCGCCGCTCCCGTCGTCATCGCTGCTCGCCTCGCGCTCGCCGTCGCTCCCGCCGCCGCTCTCGTCGCCGCCGGAGGAACAGCCAGCGACACCCACTACACACGCCAGTGCGCCGACACGGAGAGCCCGTCGGCGAGTCACCGACGTCGTTCGTTCGGACATACCCGTCGCTCGGGGCTCCGTCGTCTTATCGGGACTGTTTCTCTGTCGTGCGGTCGCTCAGTCGACGGACGCCGTCGCCCGGTCGCAGATGGCGCGCCGGTGGAACAGGTACAGGCCACCGACGGGCGGGAAGAACAGCGCGACGGCCGCGTACGCCCACTTGAGCGGGCCGACCTCGATGCCGTCGACGCCGAGTGCGCGCGTGTCCTGCAGCAGCGCCGCGGCCGCGAGTGGCGCGAGGACGAGCGTGTAGAGGCTCTTCGCCGTCGCCCACAGGAACGTCCCCTCCGAGAGGAGTCGCCAGTCGACGAGCGCGAGGGCGACCCACACGGCCGCACAGCCCGCGAGAATCGCGAGCCACGGCCCGGCCTCGTCGCGCTCGGGTTCGTCGTCCGGGTGGCGGACCGGTTCGGGGTCGAACACGCACGGGAGTTGGACCGGACGGGTTTGAACCGTTCGCCGTGCGGGCCACCGCACTCAACACGTTCATCACGCCCGGGGACGACGCGACTGTATCACGATGACACACGAGACACGGGTCACCGTCTGGAACGAGTACCGACACGAACGTGACGCCGACGCGGTGCGCGCGGTGTACCCCGACGGCATCCACACCGCCATCGCCGACGGCCTCGCCGAGCGCGGGTTCGAGACGCGAACGGCGACACTCGACGAACCCGACCACGGCCTCACTCCCGACGTCCTCGAATCGACCGACGTCCTCACGTGGTGGGGACACCGCGCGCACGACGAGGTGCGCGACGACGTCGTCGAACGCGTCTGCGAGCGAGTCCGAGACGGGATGGGCCTGCTCGTCCTCCACTCGGGTCACTACTCGAAGCCGTTCAAACGGCTGATGGGGACCTCCTGCGCGTTGAAGTGGCGCGAAGCAGGCGAGCGCGAGCGGCTCTGGACCATCGAACCGGGCCACCCCATCGCCGCCGGCCTCGACGAGTCGTTCGTCGTCCCTCGCGCGGAGATGTACGGCGAGCGGTTCGACGTGCCCGCGCCCGACGAACTCGTCTTCACCTCCTGGTTCGAAGGCGGCGAGGTGTTCCGAAGCGGCTGCTGTTACACCCGCGGGAGCGGGCGCGTCTTCTACTTCCGTCCCGGCCACGAGACGTATCCCATCTACTACCAAGACGAGATCCGTCGGGTGTTAGCCAACGCGGTCGCCTGGGCCGCCCCGACCGACGGGCCGACGCCACGGTTCGAGCAGTCGGAACCCGCCGAGGACGTCACGCTCGACTGAGTGCGTCGCACGGGCTGGCGGCGACGGGTATCTCCCCGTCACCGCGTGGCAGGCCCCTCACCGTGCGGGAGAACGCTGCGTTCGAGTGCCGCGTGCGGGCCGACCGTCGAGTCGAGTCGCGTGTCGCGGTTGCGAGGTCGGTCGCCGCCGGAGTCACAGCACCGATTCGGGCGCGTCGCCGGCGAGCGTCGCGTGGACCATCTCGGTGAACCGGTCGGCGTCGACGGATTCGACGACCGTCGCGTTCGGCTCCTCGTCCAGCACGCCGTTTACGTCGACGAGGCTGTACCCACGCGTCAGCCCCTCGCGCTCGTCCACGTCGACGTGGTAGCGCGCCTCGCGGTCGACGAGCTCGGGGGCGAGTAGACAGGCTGCCGCCAGCGAGTCGGGGAGAGTGACGCCGTCGGTGCCGTTCTGTTCTCTCGAGAACGTCCGGTGACGCTCGGTGATGGTCTCGAAGAACTCGCTCGTCGGCGTGTCGAGCGCGGCGACCCGCTCGAAGTCGGCGGGACCGAAGAAGCCGTCTCTGAGGGTGAGTCCCCAGTCGACGAGCGTCACGTCGAGGTCGCGGACGACCCGCTTGGCCGCGTCGGGGTCGACCCAGAAGTTGTACTCGGCGGCGGGCGTGTCGTTGCCGAGTGTGCCGACAGCCCCGCCCATGACGACGACCTCGTCGAGGAGGTCGGGCAGGTCGGGTTCGCGCGCGAGGGCGAGCGCGACGTTCGTGAGCGGACCGATACAGAGGAGCGAAATCTCCCCCGGCGCGGCGCGGGCGCGCTTGACGATGGCGTCGACCGCGTGGCCATCGGCGGAGTCGATGCCCGTGTCGGGGAAGAGGTCGCCGCCGAGGCCGCCCTCGCCGTGGACCTGGTCGGCGTGCTCCCACGCTTTGAGGAGCGGCGAGCGAGCTCCCTCGTAGACGGGGACGTCCGACCGACCGAGGAGGTCGAGCGTGTACTTGGCGTTCTCGACCTCGTACTCGAACTCCACGTTGCCCGCGACGACGGTCACGGCGTCGACCGTCACCCGCTCCGACAGGAGCGACAGCACGAGCGCCTGCGTGTCGTCGCCCGCGGTGTCCGTGTCGACGATTACTCGTCGGGTCATACGCCCTCTCACGAGTGAGTGGTGAAAGCGCCTGCGAAGCGTTCCGGAGCCGACCGGTCGAAATTCACGGCGCTGACACGTCTGGCGTGGTATCCCAACTGGCTTTTATTCGAGGTACCTGAGACCTGCCATGCACGAGGTGGTGAGTCTCGGGAGCGTCAACGTCGACCACGTCGGCTACCTCTCCGACGACGCGGTCGCGACGCTCGAACGACAGTACGACTGGCTGCCGGCACCGGGGGAGACGACGGCCGTCGAGTCCGTCCCGAACGAATTCGTCGACCGGCTGACCGAGGTGTCTCTGGGTGGAAAGGGCGCGAATCAGGCTGTCGCGGCCGCACACGCGGGTGCCGGCACGGCGTTCCTCGGCTGCGTCGGCGACGACGAGTCCGAGTACGGGGTCTGCAGCGGCGTCGGTGGACACGGCGTCGACGTCTCCGACGTCGCCCGCGTCGACGGCCCGACGGGGTCGGCGTACATCGTCGTCGACGAGGCCGCGGAGAACCGCATCACCATCCTCGCCGGCGCGAACGACGCCGTCGATCGCCAGTACGTCGAACCCCGACTCGACACGGTTCGCGATGCGTCGGCCCTCCTCCTCCAGAACGAGATTCCGTGTGAGACGGCCGTCTGGCTCCTCGACCGACTCGCAGCCGACCCCGACGCGCCGACCGTCGTCGTCGACCCCGCACCTGCGGCGGGGGCCGAACCACTCGTCGGTCACGACGCGGTCGACGTCGTCGTCCCGAACGCGACCGAGTTCCACCACCTCGAAGCCGAACTCGCGGACTTCGAGGGGACGCTCGTCGTCACGCACGGCTCCGACCTCGTCAGCGTCGCCGGCCCCGAGTCGTTCGAGGTTGCCCCGCCCGCGGTCGACCCCGTCGACACCACCGGTGCGGGCGACGTCTTCACGGGCTACCTCGCGGCGACTCTGGCGACAGGCGAGGCCTTCCGGACCGCGGTCGAACGCGCGGTGACAGCCGCGGCGCTGTCCACCGAGTCAGAAGGCGTCCAGCCGGCTGTTCCCGACGCCGAGACGGTCGACGCGCGCCTGTGAGAGGCGGTGCGCCTAAGCCTGTCGGCTCCCAGGGATTCGTATGGCAGAAGCAACTGCGGGACAGAAACGGCTGATGATCGGTCTGTTCGCCTTCGCCATCGTCATGACGCTCCTCGGCATCGCGGTCATCTGGTTCCTCTCGGGCCTGTGAGACGACCCGTCGCGAGTCGGCTCTGACCCGGGTCGTGACAGTCGCTACGAGTCGTCGGGTGTGAACGTCCGGCCCTCCTCGGCGTCCGCACGCATCCGTCGGAGCGCCGCGGCCGCGTTGCTCGCGTCGTAGCCGAACAGCACGTCCTTCGCGTAGGCTTCGGCGACCTCCATCGCGTGGATGAGGTCGTCGAGGTCGACGTTCACGGCGTACAGTTCGATGGAGAGGTCGACCGGGAGGTCCGCGAGGCGCGTCTCGAACCCCTTTGCGATGGTCTCCAGCCAGTAGGTCGTCCCGTAGTGGGTGTCGTAGAGGGGGACGACGAACTCGTCGACGTGCTCGGCCAGCGCGTCGAGGTCGAGGCCGGCGCGCTCGTACAGATGTCCCGGGTAGGGGTCGGGGTAGAGCGTCAGGTAGGTTCGCCCCGGAATCCGCGACGCGGCCTCGGCGACGAAGTCGGTGATGACCGCGGCGCGCCAGTCGAACCAGTCGTCGCGGTCGCTGTCTCGCGGGCCCGGCCCGCTCGACCGTTCGGCGTCGCGTCGCTCCGTCCACTCGGCGAAGAGTCGCTCACACCGCTCGCAGTGACAGAACTCCGCGCGGGGGAAGCCGACGTCGTCGAGTCGGACGTCGTCGTTCTCGGCGACGCAGTCGTCGACGATCTCGAGCAACCCCTCTCGGTAGCGCTCGTTCGTCGGGCAGACGTACGCCCAGTCGAAGTAGGTCATGTCCCGTGTTGCGAGGTTGCCCTCGTCGTCGACGGGGACGAGGTCCGGGTTCTCGTCGGCGGCGGCGTTGTCGCCGAAACAAGAGACCATGTTCACCGCGTTCGGGAGCGGCGCGGCCGCTCGGCCCGTGACGTCCTTGACCTCGTAGAAGCCGCGGTCGAAATCGCTCCACTCGACCTCCTCCGCGTTCCGCGTGACGACGCCGTACATGGGTCGAAGAAGGGGCCGCGGCGGGTAACGGTTTTCGTTCGCGCTGTGCGACTGGAGGTGGCGTCACTCCTCGGACACTTCGACGGCCTCACCGCCCGAGGAGACCATCAGGTAGACGGCTGCGACGAGTGCCACCACGAGGACCAGCTTTGCTTTTCCGGACATGTATGTACGTTGATGCAGGGGTTACAAAGTGGTTTCGGCGATGGCAGCGGCGGGCGTGGCGTTCGTTCAGCCGTGACTGTCGTCGACGCGGACCACCGCGAGCCGTGGACGGTGACAGACCGCACCGTTCAGGAGCCGTCGATGTGCTCGGCGAACGACTCGTGGATGAACGTCCCGCAGTATTCACACCGGAGCCCGTCGGAGACGACGGTGAACTTCGAGGCGACGGGTTCGTTCCCGTTCGTGATGCAGTTGTGGTTCGGACACGAGAGGACGCCGACGACCCGCTCGGGGCGCTCGACGCGGTTCTTCTCGACCACCTCGTAGTCGCGGACGATGTTGATGGTCGCCTCGGGCGCGATGAGTGAGAGGACGTCGACCTCCGAGGGGCTGAGTTCGCGGTCTTCGACCTTCACGATGTCCTTGCGGCCGAGCCGCCCCGATGGAACGTTCATGCCCACGGAGACCGACTCACCGCTGGTGCCGTCGATACCGAGGATGGTGAGCACGTTCAGCGCCTGTCCGGCGGCGACGTGGTCGATGACGGTGCCGTTGCGGATCTTCGAGACGCGGAGTTCGTGTTCGCTCATCGGTCGCGACCTCCCTGGCTGAGGAGCGTGTCGAGCAGCGCCATCCGGACGGGGACGCCGTTGTGTGCCTGTTCGAAGTACTGTGCGTGTGGGGTCTCGTCGACGGCGGGGTCGATCTCGTCGACTCTCGGCAGGGGGTGCATCACCGTCAGCGACTCCTTCGCCTCCGCCAAGATGTCGGGGTCGATCTGGTACTCGCCAGCGACTTCACGGTATTCGCGCTCGTCGGGGAACCGCTCGCGCTGGATACGGGTGACGTAGAGAACGTCGAGTTCGGGGAGGATGCCGGCGAGTTCCTCGTGCTCGCGGACCTGTGCCCCGGCCTCGTGGAGGTCGTATCGGACGCTCCGGGGGAGGCGCAGGGACTCGGGCGAGACGAAGTGCTGGCGCACGTCGAAGTTCGTCAGTGCCATCGAGAGCGAGTGGACCGTCCGCCCGTACTTGAGGTCACCCATGATACCGACGGTGATGTCGTCGAGGCCGGCGTTCTCGCGGATGGTGTAGAGGTCCAGAAGCGTCTGCGACGGGTGCTGGCCCGCGCCGTCGCCCGCGTTGACGAGTGGGACGTCGACGAACTCCGACGCCATCTTCGCCGAGCCCTCCGAGGGGTGCCGGAGGACGATGGCGTCGGCGTAGCCCTCGATGACGCGGGCGGTGTCTGCGAGCGTCTCGCCCTTCTTGACCGACGAGGACTCGACGGAACCCATGTCGATGGTCTCCCCGCCGAGCCGCTTCATGGCCGTGTCGAAGCTCATCTTCGTCCGCGTGCTCGGCTCGAAGAAACAGAGTGCGAGCACCGTTCCGGCGTGGCGTTCGCGGACGGCCGCCGGGTCGGCATCGATCTCGGCGGCGCGGTCCAACACCGCCTCGATGTCGTCCCGGGACAACTGCGCGGCGGAGATGAGGTGGTCGTGGCGCATCAGTGTATCCCGAACGGGGCAGATGCTTGAATCCCTCGGAGGGCGTCGACAGCGTGGCACGAGCTGGCGGCCACTTCTAATCTCTACTTTAATAAAATCAAAATAAGTATTCACAGAATAGCGTCAGAATCCTCCAAAGTGAGTTGTAGTAGAATTCAGATTACAGTATATCGATATCAATATCGAAATTTTGGGCGGCTAGCTTTTATCTGACCTTCCGGATATCCAGATAATGGCACGCGAACAGTCACGAACAGACGCCGAGTCAGACCGTCATAGCCGGCGGTTGAATCGTCGGACGTTCCTGAAAGCGGCCGGAACGACGGCGGTTCTCGGCTCGTTCGCCGGATGTACGACCGAATCTTCGACGTCGACACTTCCCGACCCGAGCGCGGGTTCGGTGAGTTTCGGGTACGGGGGGTCGCAGCTAACCCGTCAGCAGCTCCCCGTCCCCGGTGTCCTCCTCGGGTCGGTGGCAGCAGCGACCCAAGTGCAAGAGGAGTCGGAGCCGAACGACACCGAGGCCAACGCCGACGTCGTCAGCCTCGGAACGACCGTCTGGGGGACGCTCACCCGTCGAGACGACGACTGGTACGCGGTCGAACTCGACGAGGGAGATGCACTCCGGCTGACGCTGGAGGCGTCTTCGAACAAGGGGAACTCCCGGTTCGAACTGTACGACACCGACGGGAACCGGATCGGTTCGGCGAAGATCAGGAACGGCCAGTCGGTGAACATCGAACTCGACCCCGTTCCGACGACGGGGCCGTACTACGTGCGCGTCTACAGTAACAAAGACATCGGGTGGTACGAGCTGACCGTGCAGGGAGCCGATGCGGCAACTCCCACACCGACCCCGGAACCGACGGCGACGCCCACGCCGACAGCGACACCAACTCCGGAACCGACGGCGACGCCCACACCAACGCCAACGCCGACAGCGACACCGACCCCGGAACCGACGGCGACGCCCACACCCACGCCCGAGCCGACTGAACAGCGCCCCTACTACGGGACCGTGCGTTCCATCCCCGGTCGAATCGAGGCGGAGAACTTCGACGAGGGCGGTGAGGGCGTCGCTTACAGCGACACGACCGTCGACAACCTCGGCGGTGAGTACCGTGCCGAAGCCGTCGACATCGAACAGTCCAAGGACGACGACGAGGGATACAGCATCGGGTGGGTCCGCGACGGTGAGTGGCTCGAATACACGGTCGACGTCAGCCCCGGTACGTACGACGTCCGGTTCCGTATCGCCACGCCAGAGGACGCCCGCCGGGTCGGAGTGACACTCGCTGGCGAGACGCTCGGGTCACTGGACGTCCCGAACACCGGCGACTGGTACAACTGGACGACGATCACGCTGTCCGGCGTCGAAATCGCCGCCGAAGGGGAACAGGTCCTCCGGATAGAGACCACGGGTGGCAGTTTCAATCTCAACTGGGTCGAGTTCTCGGCCACGACGACGCCAACCCCGACACCGACGGCGACACCCACCCCCACACCGACCCCAGAACCGACGGCGACGCCCACCCCCACACCGACCCCAGAACCGACGGCGACACCCACCCCCACACCGACCCCAGAACCGACGGCGACACCCACCCCCACACCGACGGCGACGCCCACAGCCACTCCGACTCCCACCCCGACCCCATCGGCAGACGACGAGTACGGCGACCAGAACTACGGTGAGTTCGGGTACGGCGGGACGCCGGACTGAGTCCGACCGACGACGTCGACCGCATCACCGCTTCGACGGGTGCGTCGGTGAGTGCGACACCAGCCAGAGGGGGTCGGCGTCAGTACCGACCCCCGGCGGACAACAGGGCAGAGACGGGACGGCGGTTCGGAGGGGCGCGGCCGGTTGGTCTCGTCGAGTTACGGCCAACTTCCGGCACCGCCGAACGCGTCGGCGACCCGCTGGATCGCGACCACGTAGGCGGCCGTCCGGAAGTTCGGAAGCTCCTTCTCCTCGAAGGCGTCGACGAGGCGGTCGAAGGCGTCGACGATGACCCGTTCGAGTTCGTCGTTGACGCGCGCTTCGGTCCAGGCGAACCGCTGTCGGTTCTGGACCCACTCGAAGTAGCTCACGGTGACGCCGCCGGCGTTTGCGAGGATGTCCGGGACCACCATCACGTCCTTGCTGGCCAAGATGTCGTCCGCCTCGGGCGTGATCGGGCCGTTCGCGGCCTCGACGACGACGTCGGCCTCGAGGTGTGAGGCGATCTCGGCGTCGATGGCGTTCTCGAGCGCCGCGGGGACGAGGAGGTCGACGTCCATCGTGAGCAGTTCCTCGTTCGAGAGCTCCTCCTCCGCGTCCGCGTAGCCGGTGACAGCACCCGTCTCACGCTTGAACTCCTTGACCGCGCGGGCGTCCAACCCCTCCGGATGGAACACGGCACCCGAGGAGTCCGAGACGGCGACGACGCTCGCGCCCTGGTCTTCGAGGAGTTTCGCGGCGACGGAGCCAGCGTTCCCGTACCCCTGGACCGCGACGGTCGCACCCGAGAGGTCCCTATCGAGGTAGGCGAACGCCTCGCGCGCGGCGAGCATCACCGACCGGCCGGTCGCCTCGACACGACCCTCGCTCCCGCCGTTGTCGAGCGACTTGCCCGTGATGACACCCGGTGCCGTGGTGTTCTCGAGCTTCTCGTAGGTGTCTTTGATCCAGTTCATCTCCCGCTGTCCGGTGTTGACGTCGGGTGCAGGGATGTCTCGGTCCGGTCCGATGAACGGGCGAAGCTCCTTGGCGAACGCCCTCGTCACCCGTTCCAGTTCGGACTCGGAGTACTCGCGGGGGTCGATGACAATCCCGCCCTTGCCGCCTCCGTAAGGGATGTCGACGACGGCGCACTTGTACACCATCCACCCCGAGAGCGCCTTCACCTCGTCGCGGGAGACGTTCGGGTGATAGCGGATGCCGCCTTTGTACGGGCCGCGGTCGCCGTTGAACTGCGAGCGGAAGGCCTGGAAACCTTCGAGGCGTCCGTCGTCCATCTCGACGGTGAGTGTGACCTCGAGGACGCGCTCGGGCGATTTGAGCCGTGTCACCACATCTCCGGGCACGTCAAGGAAGGCCGCGGCGTCGTCAATCTGTTCCTGCAGACTCTCGAACGGGTTCGCCTCGTCCGACATAGTGGAACGACCACCGGGCGCGAGAATAAGTGTGACGGAGTATATACCATACAGTAACCCTAGAGGGGATTCAAGTGTACGGCCGCGCGCTCCTGTCTGGCGGTTCCGTCACTCACCGCTTCCTTCGACTCCCGCCGCGCGCGCCCGCTCAAGCGCCCGCTCCGCCTGCGCGACGAGGGGTGCATCGATCATCTCGCCGTCGACACTGAACACGCCGCGTCCCTCGGCATCTGCTCGCTCCTTCGCCGTCAGCACACGCCGCGCCCACTCGATTCGCGCCTCGGACGGGGTGAGTGCCTCGTTGATGACCGCGACCTGTGCGGGGTGAATCGCGAGCTTCCCGTCGTACCCCAACTGGACCGTCGTCGCCGTATCGGCGCGGAGTCCCTCGTCGTCCTCGTAGTCGGTGTGGAGGGTGTCGATCGCGTCGACGTCAGCGGCGCGAGCGGCGACGAGGACGCGCTGGCGGGCGTACGAGACCTCACCACCCTCCAGTGTGCGCGTCGCTCCCACCGAGGCGGCGAAGTCCTCCGCGCCGAACACGAGCGCGTCGACGTGGTCGACGCGGGCGATTTCGGGAGCGTTCAACACCCCCTCGGCGGTCTCGACCAGTGCGAGGAGTGGGAGGGACGCCCCGCGAGCGGCAACGGCGTCCGCGACTCGACGCACGTCCGCGGCCGACTCGACTTTCGGGACGACGAGCGCATCGAGGCGGCTGACAGCGCCGTCTCCGTCGCCGCCGTCCTCGAAGAGTACGTCCAGGTCCGCCGTCAGTTCGCCGAGGCGGACGGTCACCTCACAGTCGGGGGCGAACGCGGGGTCAGAGAGCACCTCGCGGACTGCCGTCCGGGCTTCGGCTCTCCGCGACGGTGCGACGGCGTCTTCGAGGTCGAAGACGACGGTGTCGGCTTCCGTGCGCGGGGCTTTCCGGAGGAGTTCGGGTCGGTCGCCGGGTGCAAAGAGGACGCTTCGGCGGGACATACGGGTGGATGGGCGAACGTCACAATAAGCGTAGGCCTCGCCGTGGCCGCCGGGGCGCTTTTGTCCCCCTCGCGCGTGGACGGGCCATGGTCGGCCGCTACTACGAGGAGTTCTCCGAAGGCGACCGCATCGACCACGAGAAGCGCCGAACCGTCTCCGAGGCGGACAACCAGCGGTTCTGCGACATGACCATGAACCAGCAGCCGCTTCACCTCGACGCCGAGTTCGCGGCCGAGACGCAGTTCGGCGAACGGCTCGTCAACGGCCTCTACACCATGAGCCTGGGGGTCGGTCTCACGATTCCCGAAACCACGGACGGAACCATCGTCGCGAACCTCTCGTACGACGACGTCTCACACCCGAAGCCGGTGTTCCACGGCGACACGCTCCGGGCGGTGTCGACGGTGAAGACGAAACGGGAGACCTCGGACGGCGAGCGCGGCGTCGTGACCATGCACGTCGAGGTGTTCAACCAGTCCGACGAGGTCGTCTGTTCGTTCGACAGGACGGTCCTCTCGCTGAAGCGAGCGGCCGACGGCGACTAGACCTGCAGGATGAGGCCCGCGTTGATGAGGCCAGCGACGAACCACGGAGTCGCGACGCCGAGCGGAACGATGGGACGGTACCGTTCGGGAAGCCAGGCGTACGCGACGAGCGCAACCGCGATGACGGCGCCTTTCAACAACAGCATCGACTCGACGACGCCGTACATCGAGAACAGGGTTCGGGCGACCGGATTGCTCTCGTGGAGACCGACGGTGAGTCCGTAGTAGGTCAACGCGACGTCGAGGACCAGTGCCACGACGACGAACGCCCAGAGCCACGTGTCGGGTGACCTGAGTCGCGAACGCTCCGTTTCTGACTGCGTTTGAGCGTCCGCCGAGGGGAACTGGGTGCGCGACATCGTGGGGTGTCTATCCGACCCGACGCGTGTCGGATACTTCAGTAGCAGGTACTTACGGTATCGAAACCGGACGCTAAACGCCGATTACGATGCCATTAATCGGAGAGAACGGCCGGTATCAGAGGACCGTCCCGTGTTTCTTGTCCGGGAGCGACTTCTCGACGTCCTCGTAGAAGGCAAAGCGCGCGGCGAGTTCCGCGCGGAGGTCCGACGGGGGGACCACGTCGTCGACGACCACCTCGCTCGCCATCCGGTGGACGGCGATGTCGCGGCGGTACTCCGCCCGCAACTCGGCTTCGCGTGCCGCGCGCTCCTCGTCGTCCTCGATGGCGTCGAGTTTGTTCCGGTAGACGGCGTTGATGGCCGCCTCGGGCCCCATGATACCCACCTCGCCAGAGGGGAGTCCGATGACACTCTCGGGGTCGTACGCCGGGCCACCCATCGCGTAGATGCCCGCGCCGTACGCCTTCCGCACTACGACCGTCTGTTTCGGAACGGTCGCCGACGAGGTGGCGTAGATGAACTTCTTGCCCTGTTCGAGGATTCCCTCCTTCTCGACGGCCGACCCCGCCATGAACCCCGGCGTGTCACAGAGGTAGAGGAGGGGAATCTCGTAGGCGTCGCAGGTCCAGATGAACTCCGCAGCCTTGCGGGCGGAGTCCGGGAAGATTGCCCCCGACCGCTGGGTCGGCTGGTTGGCGACCACGCCGACGGGCCGTCCGTCGATGCGCGCGAACGCCGTGACGATTTCCGAGCCGTAGTCGGGACGGAGTTCGAGGACCGACTCGGCGTCGACTACCCGGTCGAGGAGGTCGTGGACGTCGTAGGGCCTGTTCGGCGACTCGGGGATGAGTTCGTCGATGCCCTCGGTGGGGTAGGTCGGCGGCCTCGGTGCCGACGTCGGCGGCTTCTCGCCGGCGTGGTCCGGCAGATACGTGACGAGCTGAGCCACGAGCTCCCGGGCGTGTTCCTCGTCGTGGGCGACGAGGTCCGCACTCCCCGAGTGGCGAGCGTGGACTGCTGGCCCGCCGAGGTCGTCCATCGAAATCTCTTCTCCGGTCACCATCTCGACCATCCGCGGCGAGGCGATAGCCATCGCCGACATCCCCTCGACCATGACCGTGAAGTCGGCGAACACGGGCGTGTAGGCCGCCCCGGCGATACACGGCCCGTAGAGCACGCAGATCTGGGGCACGCGCCCCGAGAGCATCGAGTGGTTGTAGTAGTACTTGCCGATGCCCTCTCTGTTCGCGAAGAACCCCGTCTGTTCGTCGATGCGCCCCCCGGAGGAGTCCATCAGGTACAGGACCGGCTTCCCGCTCTTGAGCGCGCGCTGTTGCATCCGGAGGAACTTCTCGACGCCGCGGCGGGCCATCGACCCCGCCTTCACGGTGAAGTCGTTGGCCATGAAGTGGACGTCTCGCCCCTCGAACTCGGCTGCCCCGGTGATGAGGCCGTCGGCGGGGAGGCGGGTGTCCGGGTCGGCCTCGTCGACGTCGGGGGCGTTTGGGTGCCACGAATCGAAGTTGGCGAACCGACCGTCCTCGAAGGCGAGGTCGCCGAACCAGAGGTCCAGACGGTCACGGACGAACAGTTTGCCCTGTTCGCTCAGGCGCTCGCGGTACTTCTCGGGGCCGCCCTCGTAGATGTCTGCCAGCTCCTCGCGGAGGCGTCGTTCCCGGTCGGTGGGGCCGAGGTCGTCCTCCAGCGGGTACTCCCGCTCGGGCGGGTCGGCGCTGGCAACCACTCCCTCGTCTCCGACGACGACCTCGACGGGGTCGCCGAGATGCTCCGCGAGCGCCGCGGCGATGGCGTGGGCCTCGTCCGCCGTCGCGCCCTGCCCGATTCGGACTCTCATGACGGACCCTGCATCGGGGAGCGAAAAAGGTCTTGCCCCCCGACCTTTTTCGGGGCGCGAGGGTCGCCTGCAGCGACCACTCGCGCCAGAAAAAGCTCGAGCAAAAAGGGACGGTGGTGTGTGTGGAGTGGTCTCGTGGTGGTGTGTGTGGGGTGGTCTCGTGGTGGTGTGTGTGGAGTGGTCTCGTGGTGGGTTCGTTAGCACGCTCGGGACGGCGCTCTGTCGACGTCCTGGCGCCGGGAGAGCGGAGAATCCGGTCGTGGTGGGCCCGACAGCTCAGCGGCTCGCCGCGCGCTGAATCTCGTGGGCCAACTGGACGGCAGCGGACTCGACGTCGTCGGTGTTCTCGACGAGCGCGACCGGAGCCCCGACGGCGGTCGAGTAGCTGAGGGCTGCCGTCCGGCTCATCGACTGCTGGAACTCGATACCGAGCCGGTCGCTCACCCGATACGAGCGGTAGTCGCTGTCGGCGCGACGCTCTCGGATGAGGTCCGGGCTGGCCTCGACGAGCACGAACGCGTCGGGGTCGAGGTCTCGCAGGACCTCGGGTGGAAGCCCCGGGACGAACCCGGCGGACGTGCTGACCACGAGGTGCGTGTTGAGGACGACGTGCGTGTCGGGGTCGGCGGCGATGGCGGCGACGTACTCACCCATCCGTCGCTGGAGCCGACGGAGTTCCGTCGGGGCGAGGTCCGAGAGGTCGTCGCGGCCCTCGACGTTCCGGCCACTCCCGAGCGCCTCCTCGAGCATCACGTCGCCCGAGTTCAGGAGTTCGAACCGCTCGTCGAGCGACGCGACGGCGGCCTCCGTCACCCGAGAACTCCCCACGCCGGGGACGCCCGAGACGACGGTCAGGGCCATCAGAAGTGCACCTCCTCGGTCTCGATGCCGCCCTGGGCCCCCCGGTCGTCGTAGTGCTTCCGCCCGATGTACTGGTCGCCGACGTTCGCCAGCACCGTGTCGAACAGTTCGTCCGCGCTGTTGAACGACGCTTCGTCCGTCCGCTCGAGCACCGTCCGGATGGTCTCAGGGTCACCGTAGGGCGCTTCGAGGGGCTGGTCACCGACCTCCGCGAGGACCGTCTCTCGGTCGGTGGGGAACGTCAGTTGTCGGGCGAACGCGTTCCGGGTCTCGGCGAGGCGCATAGTTGTCAGTCGCAAATACGTATTATTAAACGTGTGGAATTCCGCAGGACTACCCTTTTGTCGGCGCGCGGTGAGCCACGACCCATGCGCGTCCTCCTCACCGGCGCTCACGGGACCGTCGGTACGGCTCTCACCGCCCACCTCGGCGACCGACACGAGTTCACGCTGTTCGACCGGCGGACCGTCGGCGAGGAGACGACGTGGGACGGGGCGGGCTCACATCCGCACGCCGACCGTGAGGCCATCACCGGCGACGTCACCGACGCGGACGCGGTCCACGCGGCGATGACAGGTCACGAGGCCGTCGTGCATCTCGCGGGCTACCCACGCACGGACGGTTCCTGGGCGGAGGTACTGGAGAACAACGTCGTCGGGACGCGGACCGTCCTCGACGCGGCCGTCGAGGCCGGGGTCGACCTGGTCGTCTTCGCCTCCTCGAACCACGTCGTCGGCGGCTACGAACAGGAACTCGCCCCCGACATCTACCACGGCACCGACCTCGTCGTCGACCACACCGCCTCGTTCCGCCCAGACTCGCCGTACGGCACCTCGAAGGCCGCAGGTGAGGTGTGCGGTCGGGAGTACACCGAGCGGGGCGACCTCCGGTTCGTCGCCGTGCGCATCTGCAGCGTCCGCGCGCCGCGGTACGACCACCCGTACGGCGACGCCGAACGCGGGGTCCACGAGGGGCGATGGGACCGCGACAGCGGCGCGTACGACGAGCAGGTCGCGCGGATGAAGGCACTGTGGCAGTCTCGACGCGACTGCGCGGCGCTGTTCGACTGCTGTCTCGGGTTCGACGGGCGGTTCGACGTCTTCTACGGCGTCAGCGACAACGAGCGGCGGTGGTTCGACCTCGACCACGCCCGCGAGGTGGTGGGGTACGACCCGGCGGACTCCGGTGAGGCGTGGTCGGCACCGCCCCGATAGACGCCGTTTACGACGGGACCGACTCGTCCAGCGTCGCCTCGAGTCGTTCGATGAGTTCGTGGTTACCGACGTGGACCGGCACCCGTGCGTGGATGTCGTCGGTCTTCACGACCTCGAGGATGGACTTCTCACCGTCCGAAGAGGCCCCGCCGGCCGTCTCGACGATGTACGCGACGGGGTAGCCCTCGTACTGGAGCCGGAGCTTTCCTTCGGGCGCGTTCGTGAACGCGGGGTACGAGAAGATGCCGCCGTAGGTCAGGACCTGGTTGACGTCGCCGATCATCGCCCCGCCGTACCGGAGCTTCATCGACGCGTCCTGTTCGACCTCCCGCGCGAAGGCCGTGAAGTCGTCGAACCACTCGGGGACGCGCCCACCGAACCCGTAGACGGAGGGCTCTGCTGGCAGCTGGACGTCCTCGGTGACGAGGTTGCGGACGCCGTTGTCGACGAGGTACTCGTCGACCTGCCCGTCGACGGCGCACATCATCGTCGCGACGGGGCCGAAGAGCACGTACGCCGCGCCGACGAGGTCATCACCCGTGGCCGGAAGCGGTTCGTCGTAGATACCCACCACCGTCCCCATCGTGTTGTTGGGCTTGAGGTTCGACGACCCGTCGAGCGGGTCTACCGTCACGGAGAGGCCCTCGCCGACGTCGTCGACGGTCTCACGCTCCTCGCTGGCGTACTCGCCGACGCTGTCGAGCGCCCCGAGGCGGGACTGAAGCAGGTCGTCGGCGAACACGTCCGCGGCCATCTGTTTCTCGCCGCTCGGGTTCTCCGACCCGCTCTTCAGCCGCCGACTCGGCAGGCCGGCGCGGATTTCGGGGGACGCCTCGGCGACGGTCTCGAATATCTCCTCGACGATGGCGCGCGTCTTGCCGTCCATCTCAGTTCACCCCCCCACGAGCCGTTCGCGTGTCGGTGTGTGTCTCGGGGCCGTCGGTCAGTCCAGCCGCTGTGTACATGGCTTGTCACTGTGACAACAGCACATATAGTTCTGTGGGACCGCTCGGGGCCAGAACACGCCACGGGGACGTGTCGAGGGTCGGCAGACCGACGGTGAAGACGGCTGGGACCGACAGGCGACGGACGCGGTCGGGCGGCGAACCGTCCGTCTCCGCCTGCTCGTCCCGTCCGCTGTGTGGCTCACGTCCGCCGCCGGACGCGGCCGAGCCCACGGCCCGTTTCTGTGAGCATCGGCTGCCCCCGACGCCAGCCTTACAACACCCCCGGGTCTGGTGAGAGATATGCGAACGCTCGAAGACGTCCAGACGGTCGGTATCGTCGGCGCGGGAACAATGGGGAACGGCATCGCACAGGTCGCCGCCACGGCCGGCTACGACGTCGTCATGCGGGATATCGAGAGCGAGTTCGTCGAGCGCGGCTTCGACAGCATCGACAGTTCGCTCTCGCGACTCGTCAAGAAAGAACAGCTCACACAGGCAGAGGCCGACGCCGCACGCGACCGCATCACCGGGACGACGGCGTTCGACGACCTCGCCGCCGCGGACCTCGTCGTCGAGGCGGCGGTCGAGAACATGGACGTGAAGAAGGACATCTTCGCCGACCTCGCCGACCTCGTCGACGAGGACGTCGTGCTCGCGACGAACACCTCCACGCTCTCGATCACCTCCATCGCGGCGGCGACAGAGCGCCCCGAGCACGTCGTCGGCCTCCACTTCATGAACCCCGTGCCGGTGATGAAGGGCGTCGAAGTGGTCCGCGGCGAACTCACGTCCGAGGCGGCGGTCGACCTCGCTCACGGCTTCGCCGAGTCCCTCGAGAAGGAGACGTGGGAGTCCGACGACAAGCCCGGCTTCGTCACCAACCGCATCCTGATGCCGTGGCTCAACGAGGGCATCCGCGCGTTCGACGAAGGGGTCGCCTCGAAGGAGGATATCGACCGGGGGATGACTCTCGGAACCAACGTCCCGATGGGGCCGCTCACGCTGGCGGACCACATCGGCCTCGACGTCTGTCTGCACGCCTCCGAGACACTCTACGACGAACTCGGAGACCGCTACAAGCCGGCGTACCTCCTGAAGCGGAAGGTCGAGGCAGGGGAGTTAGGAAAGAAAACCGGCAGCGGCTTCTACGACTACGAGTAGCGTCCCGTCGGCCCCCGTTCTGCCGCGCAGCGACCCGCCGCGAGTGTCGCCCGCATGAATTATAACGCTGTCATCTCATGGGAAAAGCGAGGAACACCACGATGCCATTCTACAGTGGGGACGAACTCGACACCGTATACGACGACGCGCTCGACGAGGGGTTCGGGCTCGTCGCGAGCAACGTCGCCGAACCGAACGTCATGATGGGGCTCATGGAGGGTGCCTCGCAGGTGAACTCCGACCTGCTGCTCCAGCTCAGCGGGGGTGCCTGCACGTTCGCTGGGAACGGCGACCCCGTCGCGGGCCTGAAGGCGATGGGGAACTACATCGAGGTCATCGCCGAACAGTACGACATCGGCGTCTTCCTCAACATGGACCACCAGACGGACATGGAGTTCATCGAGAAACAGATCGAACTCGACATCCCCTCCTCGATCATGATCGACGCGTCACACCACCCGTTCGAGGAGAACGTCGCCGAGTCCAAGCAGGTGGTCGAGATGATCGAAGACGCCGGCCGCGACATTCTCGTCGAGGCCGAACTGGGGCGTATCAAGGGTGTCGAGGACGAGATCGTCTCCGAGGAGGCGTTCTACACCGACCCCGAGGAGGCGGTCGAGTTCGTCGACCGGACGGGCTGTGACCTCCTCGCCATCTCCGTCGGGACCCAACACGGCGTCGCGAAGGGCAAGAACCTCGAACTCCGCCCGGACATCGCCCAGGACATCCGCCAGGAACTCCGCGACCACGGCCTCGACACGCCGCTCGTCCTACACGGCTCGTCGGGTATCCTCCCCGAACAGCTCCAGCAGATGCTCCAGTACGGCATCTGCAAGGTGAACAAGGACACGCGGTATCAGTACGAGTACACGCGGACGCTGTTCGACCTCTACCGCGAGGACCCGACGAACATCGTCCCACCCGACGGTGTCGAGGACGACCGCGACGGCTTCTACAACGCGGTCGACTGGTCGCCGAACAAGGACGTCTTCGACCCCCGCGTCGGCGGCCGCGACGTCCGCGAACGCATCGCCGACGTCTACGGCGACCTCGCCGAGATCGCCGGCAGCGCCGGTCGGACCAAGTTCGCGTAGGTCAGCGCCGACCGACGCCTTCGCGGTGTCTTCTCGCGGCCTCGTCTACCACGTACACGTCTCACAGCGGTCGAGTTCCGACAGCCCGTCGCGGTCGACAGTCCGTTCCTCGTCGACCACGGCGACGTCGGCGTACGAACACCCGAGGATGTCCGTGCGATGCCAGGTACCGTCGGCTCTGATGACGGTGAGTTCACCCATATCTGTCAATCCACTGTCCACCGTCTTGTGTGTATCGCCGGTCGGACGGACCGCGCCGCGCCAGTCCGTTCTCACGCGTGAGAGTCGGCGGGTGAGATTAAACAGCGTGGGGTCGCTGCCACGCGTATGATACGCGTCAGCGGCCTCCGCAAGACCTACGGGGACTTTCCGGCCGTCGTCGGGAGCGACTTCGCGGTCGAGCGGGGGGAGATATTCGGCATCGTCGGCCCCAACGGCGCGGGGAAGACGACGACGCTGAAGATGCTCGCCGGCCTCGTCGAGCCGTCGGGAGGCACAGCGAGCGTCGGCGACCACGATGCCGGCGACGCCGAGATGCGCCGTTCGCTCGGTTTCCTCCCGGAGGAGTCGCCGCTGTACGAGGACATGACGCCGCGGTCGTATCTCCGCTTCTTCGCCGACCTCTACGACGTGCCGCGCGAGGTGGCCCGCGAGCGAACCGAGGAGACGCTCGACCGCCTCGAACTCGAACACCGCGAGCGCCGACTGGGTGACATGTCGAAGGGGATGAAACGGAAGGTCGCCATCGCGCGGTCGCTCGTCAACGACCCGGACCTGCTCATCTACGACGAACCCGCCTCCGGACTCGACCCGCTCACGACCAACTACGTCCTGGAGTTCACGCGCGAACTCGCCGACCGAGGCAAGACCGTCGTGTTCTCGGCGCACAACCTCTACCACGTCGAGAGCGTCTGTGACCGCGTCGTCATCATGAACCGCGGGCAAATCGTCGCCCGCGGCACCGTCGCGGACATCCGCGCCGAACACGGTTCGACGACGTACCACGTGTTCACGACCGTCCCGCTCCCCGAGAGCGACCCCGCCGGCGACGACCACGTGACGGTCGTCGAGGACATGACCGCCGTCGACTCGGTTCGTGAGGCGGCCGCAAGCGCAGGCGGCAGCGTGGTCGACATCCGAACGGAGGAACCGAGCCTCGAAGCCCTCTTTCTCGACATCGCGGGCCGCGAACTGGCGTCCGACCCCCGCGCGGAGGCGACTCGGTGAGACCGCGCGCCGTCGCGCGCATCGCGCGCTGGGAGGTGAGTCGGTCGGCCGCCGTCGTCGACAGGCGGACTGTCATCATGGGACTCGTGGCGTTCGTCGTCGTCGGGAGCGTCCTCGGGGCCGGCGTCCTCACCCAGGGCGTCGCCCTCGACCGCGACCTCTACCGTGTCGGCGTCGACGCGTCGAGCCCGTATCACGACCCCGTCGCCGCGAGTACGTCGCTCGCGACCCGGCCGGCCAGCGAAGCCGCCTTCGTCGCGGGTGACCTCGACCTGCTCGTCGTCGACGGGCGCGTCGTCAGTCGCGAGACCCCGAAGGGTGAGGCCGCGCTGGCCGCGTTCCGCGCGAGCGTCGAACGACACAACGTTCGGGCGATGCGCGCGGAACCGAACCAGTCGGCGGCGTTCCCCGTCGTGGTCTCGCTCACCTACGCGGCACGCGACGAAGCGGTCGTCGCGACGCCGACGACCGAGAACCGCGGCGACACGACGGGTGCTGGTGGGTCCGGCGCGACGGGAGACGGCGGCAGTGTCTCCCCCGAGGGTTCCGGTGACGGAGACCCGGTCGGCACCCAGGAGGGGCCGCTCTCCATCCCTGGAATCGGTGCCAGCGTCTTCGCACAGGACTCGACCGGGTCGCCGGCGGACATCGACCCACCCTTCCCGTTCGGGTCGCTCGTCCTCGCGTTCGCATTCTTGGTGCCGATGAACTTCGTCATCCAGGCGTACGGTTCGACCGTCCTCAACGAGCGGGTGAACCGGCGGGGCGAACTCCTCCTCGTCGCGCCCGTCGCCCCGAGCGACATCGTCGCCGGGAAGACGCTTCCGTACCTGACCGCGATGGTCGCGGTGACCGCGGGTATCGCACTCCTCGTCGGCGGCGGGGTCGTCGCTGTCGCCGCCGTCGTCCCGCTGGCGCTCTTGTTCCTGGCGGCGACGTTCGTCGGCGCGATGTTCGCCCGGTCGTTCAAGGAACTCACCTTCGTCACCGTCTCCGTCTCGGTGTTCCTCACCTCCTACGCGTTCGTCCCGGCCATCTTTACGAACGTCACGCCCATCGCGCTCATCTCGCCGCTGTCGCTCGTGGTCCGCGACCTCCAGGGGGCCGCGGTCGACCCGTCGGCGTACCTGTTCTCGACAGGCCCCATCTACCTCTCTTCGGTACTCCTCTTCCTCCTCGGTATCGGCGTCTACCGGGAGGAGGACATGTTCACACAGCGGTCGGTCCCGCTGAAGTTCCTCGACGCGCTCGACGCACGGCTCTCGGGGAACGGTTCGGTGGCGCTCGTCTCCGCGTTCTCCATCCCGTTCGTCTTCGTCGCCGAACTGCTCGGCATCGCCGTTCTCTTCGCACTCCCCATCGCCGTCTCGATTCCGGTCATCCTCGTGGTGGTCGCGCTCGTCGAAGAGGTCGCGAAGAGCCTCCACGTGCTGGCCGGCTTCGAGAAGGGCCGGTTCGCGTCCTCGCTCCCGGCCACACTCGCCGTCGGGGCGGCCTCCGGCGTGGGGTTCTTCGCCGGCGAGAAGGCGACGGCGGTCATCCAACTCGTCGGCCTCCCCGACCTCGCGGTCGGCCGGGCGGCGTTCGCCCCCGCCGGGACCGTCGGCGTGGAGGCGCTCCCCGTCGCGCTCGCGCTGCTCGCCGCGCCGCTCGTCCTCCACGTCGTGACGGCGTCGCTGTCGGCGCTCGGCGCTCGGAAGGGGTTCCGGTGGTATCTCGTCGGGCTCGGAGCCGCGATTCTCGTTCACACGGCCTACAACCTCACGGTGGTGACGCTCCTTGGCTGACGGCTCGCTCACCATCGCCCGACGGGAACTGCAGGTGCTGAAGGCGGAGAAGACCATCGTCCTCGCGCTGCTCATCCAGGTGTTCATCGCCGCGTTCTCTTCGTTCCTCGTCGTCGGGCTCGTCTCGCTGTACGACCCCGGTAGCGTCCAGGGGTATCAGGTCGACGTCGCTCTCAGCGGCTCCGAGGAGGAAGCGCGCGAACTCCTCGGCGTCATGAACGACCAGCCCGGCGTGCGGCCGGTGCCGTACGAGACGAGGGAGGCGGCGCTCGCCGCCTTCCAGGATGGTGACGTCGAGGCCGTCCTCGTGGCCCAGCGACGCGACGGCCGGACGTTCGTCCGGGCGACGGTCCCCGACTCGAACATCGAGACGACCGTCACGGTGGTCCAGGTCCGGGAGGTGCTCCAGGCGTTCGAGCGCACAGAGCGCACAGAACGAGCGAGTTCGCTCGAGCGGGTCCCACTCGATCTCCCGCGACAGGGGACGTCGAGCCCGTACTTCGGCTTCACCTACACCGTCCTCGTTCCGCTCCTGTTGTTCCTCCCGGTGTTCATCAGCGGGTCACTCGCCGTCGACTCGCTCACCGAGGAACGCGACCGCGGCACGCTCGAACTGCTCAGGGTGGCCCCCGTCTCGTTCGGTGACATCGTCGACGGGAAGTTGCTGGCCGCGGCGGGGCTCGCGCCCACGCAGGCCGCGCTCTGGGTCGGCCTCCTCCGGCTGAACGGCACGAGCGTCTCCCACCCCGCGCTGCTGGTCGCGTTCGTCGCGTCGCTCGCCCTGTTGGTGGTCTCGGTCGCGCTGGCGCTCGCCATCGTCTCGCCCGACCGTCGGACCGCCCAACTGCTGTACTCCGTCGCCGTTTTGCTCGTCTTCGGCGGGTCGACGGTCCTCCCGGTGAACCCGGCCAACGTCGCCGCGCGACTCGCCATCGACAGCGCCGACCCGACGAGCGCCGCCGCCGTCGGTGCCGTCGCCGTCGCTGGCGCTGGCGCGTACCTCGGCCTACGGTGGGTGACGCGACGGGTCGACCCCGCGACGCTGTCGTGAGGTGGGCGGATACAAGCGGAACGCACACAAGGGCGGCGGTCACACGCAGGGGTATGGGAATCGGCGGAACCGCGAAGAAGCTCCAGAAAGTCGCGGAGATGGGCGAAGAGCTGTACAAACGGATCAACGAACTCCGCACGCAGGTCGCGGAGATGCGCGAGACGGTCACGGAGACCCACGAGCGAGTCGACCGGCTCGAGAACGAGGTGGCCGAACAGCGCGCCATCCTCGCGGCGCTCGCCGAACACGAGGGCATCGACGTCGACGCACTGGTCGCGGAGGCGCACATCTCCGAAGCCGAGAGCGCGGCGACGGCCGACACGGCATCGGCTGCCGAGGGGAGCGACGACACGGCCGCGGGAGGCGACACGGCGGGGACGGACGAACACGCCGAGGACGCCGACGACTCGACGTCGGCCGGCGCGACGCGCGAGTAGACGCGTCGACGACTCAGCCGAGCAGTCGGCCGTGTTCGACCTTGAGACACTTGTCCTGTACCACGTCGACGCCGGCGTCCTCGGCGCGTGCGGCCGCCTCGTCGTCACGGATACCGAGTTGGAGCCAGACGGCGTCGACGTCGCCGCGGTCGTCGGCTCGCTCGAGGACCTGGTCGACGATGCCGCTCACCTCCGGACTCGGCCGGAACACGTTGACGAGTTCGACGTCGACGGGAATATCCGCGAGGCGGTCGTATGTGGGTTCGCCGAGAATCTCGTCGGTCGTCGGGTTCACGGGGACGATTCGGTATCCGTGCTGCTGGAGGTACTTCGGAATCCGGTGTGCGGCCTTGCTTGGTGTGCTCGAGCAGCCGATGACGGCGATGGGCGTCAGGTCGAGGAGGCGTCGCAGACCGTCGTCGCTGGTGACTGGCATGGACGGACAGAGAGCAGCCGTGGTTAAAAACGGCCGGCCGGCTGGCGGCGGTCTGTCCCGAGAGGCTCAGTTCACGGGAGGCGAACCGTCGGTTCGCCCTCCTCGTGCGTGGTGACGATTCCGTCGAACAGCTGTTTGAGCGTGTTCATCGTCTGGTCGTCGTGCGCCGTCGAGTCGATGGAGAACAGCCCGAGACCGTCGATACTCTGGACCCGCCCAGTGAAGACATGGAGGAACCGGAACACGGTCTGGAGGTCCGAGTACATCAACAGCGTCGACAGCGAGTGGAGCATGACACGGTTCTGTTTGATCTCGCGCGTCTGGTAGTACTCCTCTAAGACCTCGGAAAACTTGATGCCGATGCCGGTCATGTCGACGGGCGAGGAGGCGTACTTGACGTGGTCGTTCTCCGTGACGTCGCTGATGCCCTGTTGGCGGGTGACGCAGTCGATGACGGTGAGGGGCTTGCCCTCAATCTCGAAGCGGGACTCGAACTCGTTCAGCACGCGCTGGGCGCTGTCCTTCGTGCTGACGACGACGGCACCCTCGCCTGCCTCGAGTCCGCCAGCGACGACGTCGAAACCGAGCGAACGCTTGCCGGTCAGCGGCGGCCCTGCCAGGAGGATGTTCGTTCCAGGTTGGACCGTGGCGTCGAGCGCAGGCGAGAGGTCATACATGGGGAACCTCCCGGGCAGTCAGTCCCGTGGGTAGAGAGACGCTCGTGTGACGGGTCGACTCTCCGGGAGTCATGAGGTGGTAAGAAGATACAGTGTGCCGGTAATATTCTTTTTGATTCCCTTACTAGTCACCGTCACGTCGTGCCGGGATTTCTCCCGGTGTGCATCGGGACGGTGTCGCGCGTCGCCCGCGTGGGTCCGTGACCGGGTGAGCGGCCCGTGGGGGTGGTCGCTCATCTCGTCGGCCGACCGTCAATCCAGTCAACGACCCGCACACTGTGTGTGAAACCACGAAGTTTAACACGGCGTATCTCGCTACGTTCGGGTACGGGCGCTTAGCTCAGTTTGGACAGAGTGCTTGGCTTCGGACCAAGTTGTCGCGGGTTCAAATCCTGCAGCGCCCACTTGTCCTGCGAACGATAACGAGCAGTGAAAACTGGACCGCGAAGGAGTCGAATCGGGAATCGATCGGGATTCAAAACCCTACAGCACCGGTAGTTCTCCCGCGAGTCGAAGCTTCAGAAGTCGCGGCCCGTCGCCGCGTCAGGAAGCGCGTTCGGCTTCACCGGAAGCCCCAGTTCCGCGAGCGCGGTTTCGAGGTGTTCGGAGCCGATGTAGTCGGCCCCGTCGTCGACACGAGCGGCGTGTGCACGGGCGAGAATCTCGGCACGCCTGTCGTCGGGAATCTCGTACTTGTCGGCCGCGAGTTCGATGACGAGGCCGTTGTGGTCGTGCGTGTACAGCGAGTGGAACGCGCCGCGGTCGTACTCGCTCACGCCGTGGCCGGCCTCGTGCAGTCTGTCGCGAATCTCGGGGAGGTCGGCGGCTTCGATGCGGAACGCGAGGTGGTGGACGGCACCGACACCCGGGTCCTGACGCTCGGCCGACTCGCGCGACTCGTCGACGAAGAACGTGACGAGGCGACCGTCACCAGCGTCGAAGAAGAGGTGTTCGACCTCGGCACGGTCGAGATTCGGCTGGCGAATCACGAGTCGAAGCCCGAGAACGTCGCGGTAGAAGGCGATGGTGTCCTCGGCGTTGCTCCCGACGAGGGTGACGTGGTCCCACCCGGCAGCGTGCATGAGACTGTCGGGTCGGTCGGTGGAGACGTCGTGCTCTGACACGGTGTACGGTACGGACCCTGTGGTAATGTACTCTCGGCGACGTCGATGTCAGCCGGTGACGTCGGGGTTACCGGGCTGTTCGCCGTCGCGACGCGGACCGGCGGGGTGCGGGGACTGCCGGAACTCGTCATCGTCTTCGTGACGGGCACCATCAGGTTCTGTGCGTCGGTGGCGTCACGTAGCGTCACGTGGTGAGGTACGTGGAGGGCGCTCAGTTCTGCAGGCAGCCTTCGATCGCGTCGACGAAACTCCGCACGGACACGTCGGCGTCGTCGTCGAGCGAGATGCCGAGACGGGAGTGCTCGTCGAGCGCGAGGTCGACGAGGGTGACGTTTTCGAGGCCGTAGACGGTGAACTCGTGTTTCCCCGTCGCGCCCGAGGTCAGCTCACCGTCCGGGCCGGTCGTCGTCCAGAGCCGGACGACCGGTGACGCCTGGTGGTCGGCCGGTTCGTCCTCGAAGAAGTGGACACTCGCGGCGTCACCGTCGTACGCGGCGACGGCCTGTACGACCGACGAGTACCCCGACTCGAGGAACTCGACGAGGTCGTCGTGCGGGAAGTCGTCACGCCCGACGACCTCGACGTCGACCGCGTTGCGACCGTGTGCTAGCCGGTTGAGGGCGACCCGTCCCGCGTCCGTGAGGTCGTAGAGCCGGCCCTTCTGCTGTGATTCGGGGACGAGGAGCTCGACGACCTCTCGTTCGCGGAGTTCCGAGAGTGCCCGAGAGACGTGTGGCTGTGCGAGGTCGGTGTGTGAGGAGATCTCCGACGGGAGCCCCGGTCCGTCGTCCGAGAGGTACTCACAGACGGCGAGACGATAGCGAGAGCTGGCCACGAATCCGGCGGCATCCCATGTGTCGGTCATTCTTGACGTCCCCTCCGTGCATCAGTTCTTGACAAGCCGGTATATCATTTTTGTGTTCGCCGTGCACGTAAATTCAGAGACGAATACGCGAGCACTGAAGCGTGACGCGTCGGGTACTCCCTGCTCTGGGTGGACGTCGGCGACGGGCCCGCCAGTCGAGGCTGTCCGTACACGCGGCTAATCGACAGACGGGAGAGATATGCAGCGGTATACTTATTCCTGCCCCGACAGGATGGGACGGTATGGACCGACGCTCCGTTCTCGCCGCGGCGGCGGCACTGCTCGCCGGGTGTGGCCAACAGCCCTCCACCGACACGTCGACGCCGACCGGAACCGCGACCCGGACGCCGACGGCGACGTCCTCGCCGTCACCGACGGAGACGCCCACGGCGTCCCCGACCGAGACGGCGGAACCGACGGAGACGCCCACGGCGACCGAGACGGAGACGCCGGAGTTGAGCGAACGCGAAGAGCGCGCCGCACAGGCACTCGACCGGGCCATCTCCGAACTCTCGCAGGCCGTCTCGACCTACGTGGGGAACGCGGGCGACTCGCTCGTCGACGTCTCGGCGGCGACCGAGAACTTCTCACGAACGGCCGTCCTCACCGACCTGTCGGACGCGGACGACGACATCGAAGACGCCCGACGGCTGGTGAGCAGTCGGCAGGAACCGCGCCTCGAGGCCGTCGAGACCGCCCGTCGCTTCCTCAGACTCTGTCTCGACACGCAGCCTCGCCTCATCGCGGCCTACGGTGAAGCAGCGCGCGCGCGCGACGCCGTCGAGAGTCAGCGGGAGACGGAAGTCGAAGGCGCGACTGCCGACCTACGGGACGAGCGACAGGACGCCGAGGCGGGGTTCGACAGCATCGAATCGGAGACCGACGCCGAGCGTGTCTCGGTCGTGCCCGCCATCCCCGCCGGCGACTACGAGGCCAAGGTCGCCCAGTTCGGCGCGGAGGTCGACGGCTTCGGCTCGCTCGCCGATTTCTTCGACCGGTTCAGACCGGCCATCGTCGACCTCAACGACGCCGAGCGGTTCGACCGCGCCGAGCGCGAGCGTCGAGCGCGTGAAGACGGCCAGGCTGCCGCCGACGCGTTCGACGCGCTCGCGACAGACCTCCGGACGTTCGCCAACGACCTCACCGAGGCGGGTGTCGCGCTCCGACCGCTCGCGGCCGACCTCGCGGACATCGCGGAGACGAAGGCCGAAGACGCGCGCGAACTCGTCGAGGACAACTCGTAGCCCGCACGGAGCTCCGGTCGGCCCCTCGGGTGGCATCCGTGTCACCCGGTGACGTCGGACGCTACCCGGTGACACTGATGTCCGGGAACTGATATATCGGGTGGGTGCGTAGCGACGGGTGCAATGTACGTTCCGTCCACCTTCGAGGTGTTTCGTGTATGAACGCCGACGTCGTCCTGCAGGCTGACGCGCTGTTCGGGTCGACCGGCGCGGCGGTCGTGTTCCTCCTGGCGCGCGTCCTGTTCGGGGCGGTCATGGCCTTCACGGGCGTGAACCACTTCCTGAACGCCGAGACGATGTCCGGGTACGCCGGGGCGAAGGGGGTGCCGCTCCCCGGCCTCGCCGTGCCGTTCTCCGGCGGGCTGCTCCTGTTCGGCGGACTGGGCATCCTCCTCGGCGTGTTCCCGGTGCTCGCCGCCGGTGCGATTGCGCTCTTCCTGCTCGTCGCGACACCCACGATGCACGATTTCTGGGCCGCTCCCGACGAGGAGCAGATGACCGAGATGACGCAGTTCCTGAAGAACGTCGCGCTCCTCGGGACCGCACTCGGCTTTCTCGTCGTGAGCCAACTCCCGTGGCCGCTCGCCGTCGGAGTCGGCCTGTAAGCACTGTTTTGACCCCCCTTTCCATACGACCACACATGACCGAGACATCCCCGACGGACCACCCGTTCGATGCGACGCCGAGCGAGTACCGAGCAGACGACTCTCCGGAGCGCGAGGTGAACTGATGGAGGGACGTCCCGACGAGTTCGGTTCGCCGTACCGACTGCTGTCGGCGGCGGTCGTTCCCCGCCCCATCGCGTGGGTCTCCTCGCGTGGGTCGCGCGGGGAGAACCTCGCGCCCTTCAGCTTCTTCAACGTCGCCGCCATCAACCCGCCGGTGTTGATGGTCGCACCCGTCGGTGTCGGTCGCGAGCGGAAAGACACGCCCGAGAACGTGCTCGAGAGCGAAGCCTTCGTCGTCAACGTCGTCACGGGCGACCTCGTGGAGGCGATGAACGAGACGGCGGCGTCGCTCGACGCCGGCGAGAGCGAGTTCGAGCGCGCGGGCGTGACAGCCGTCGAAGCCACCGCCGTCGACGCGCCCCGCGTCGAGGAGGCCCACGTCGCCCTCGAGTGCACGCTGGCGGAGTCGATGGAGATGGGCGGGTCGACGCTGCTGTTCGGCGAGGTCGTCCACGCCCACGTCGACGACGACCTCCTCGTCGAGGGGCACAAACTCGACGTGACGAAACTCGACGCGGTCGGCCGCCTCGCCGGCGGGTACTACGCCTCGACGCGGGACCGATACCACCTCGAACGCCCGCCCTGACGGCACTCACACGTCCGGCCCGCGGCTCTCGACGAGGCGCGCGAGACGGTCGAGCGCCCGCCGACACACCGGGACGTAGCCGGCGGCGACGAGCGGGACCTCGAACGTCACGCGGCACTGCTCGCCGAGCGCGTCGACCCGGTGGCCCGTCGCCGGGACACGAGCGACACGCCACGTCCACCGCTTCGTCTCCCCGCCGTCCACGTACGAGTCTATCTCGAACGGGACCCAGAGGCCCGTACGAGAGATGCGGACCCGTCCGGTCACTCCCTCGTGGACGTACCGTGTCGGACAGTCGACGGCGGCGACGCTCGGCCCCCACTCGTCCCACCGCGTCGTATCCGTAAGGACGTCCCACACACGCTCCGCCGGGGCGTCGACGACGCGCGAGACCGCGAACTGTCGCGTCCCGTCTCGCCGCTCGACGCCGAGCGCGTGCGAATATATATTCCTAGGCATGACACGTACACCTAATACATCACTCGGGAAAGGGTTAATACACGTCCCTTCCTCACACGTTCAATGACATCGAGTGACACACCACGGATGAAGGAGATCAGCCACACACCGCCGGAGGGAGACTCCGTCACCAACGTCTGGCAGCGAGGTCGAGAATCGACCGAGGCGAGTGAGACGCCGTCGCCCGCCGACGACTGAGCCGACTTCTCTCTGTGACTGACGCCTCCGCTTCGGCGAGCCGCCGCACCGACCGACAGTTTCGGGACGTTTAACCCCGAGTCACGCGGGGCCTCGTGTATGACGATGAAAGCCACCGCGAAGGCCCACCCAATCCAAGGGCTCGTGAAGTACCACGGGATGCGCGACCCCGACCTCCGCTTACCGTATCACGACAGCATCAGCGTCTGTACCGCCCCGTCGCACACGCGGACCACCGTCGAGTTCGACCCCGAACTGGACGCGGACGTCTACCGCATCGACGGCGAGGCTGTCGACGGACGGGGCGCAGAGCGCATCGAGCACGTCGTCGACCACGTCCGCGACCTCGCCGCGTTCGACCACCGGGCCCGCGTCGAGTCGGAGAACTCCTTCCCCTCGAACGTCGGCTTCGGCTCCTCTTCGTCCGGCTTCGCCGCGCTGGCGATGGCCGCGTGTGAGGCCGCCGGGCTGGAGATGACGCGCCCCGAGGTCTCGGCCGTCGCCCGCCGCGGGTCGTCCTCTGCGGCCCGCGCCGTCACGGGCGCGTTCTCCCAGCTCTACACGGGCCTCAACGACGACGACTGCCGCTCCGAGCGCATCGAGAGTGACCTCGAATCCGAGCTTCGCATCGTCACGGGGCTCGTCCCCGCGTACAAGGAGACCGAACAGGCCCACGAGGAGGCGGCCGACTCGCACATGTTCCAGGCCCGGATGGCGCACATCCACGGCCAGATCGCCGAGATGCGCGACGGGCTGCGGGAGGGAGACTTCGACCGCGTCTTCGAACTCGCCGAACACGACTCGCTCTCGCTGGCGGCGACGACCATGACCGGCCCGGCAGGGTGGGTCTACTGGCAGCCGCGTACCATCGCCATCTTCAACGCCGTACGCGAGCTTCGAGACGAGGGCGTCCCCGTCTACTTCTCGACGGACACGGGCGCGTCGGTGTACGTCAACACCACCGAGGCGTACGTCGATGAGGTCGAAGCGGCGGTGTCAGAGTGTGGTGTCGACACCGACGTGTGGGAGGTGGGCGGCCCGGCGCGCGTGCTGGAGGAGTCTCGGTCGTTGTTCTGACCACGGGCGACGGGTCGCAGGGCCGGCGCGCGTGCTGGAGGAGTCTCAGTCGTTGTTCTGACCACGGGCGACGGGTCGCCGAAGCGGTGTCGGTCAGCGACCGGCCGTCGTCGGTCGTCGGTCGTCGACCCGCCCGGCCAGCCAGCCGCCGACTCGACCGCCGACCGCCCCAGCGAGTGCGGCCAGCCCGATGCCGAGCACGCCCAGAACCACCACCGTGATGACGAGGGCGGTCACCACGAACCACGTCGGCCCCGAGAGCGCCGACGCCGCGGCGAGGCCGTCGGCGAGTATCCAGCCGATAGCGAGTCCCCCGACCAGTCCGGCGCGGAGGCCGACGCCGCTGCACTGTCCCGTCCGCCGCTGTGCGAGATACCCAGCGAGGAGGCCACCGAAGAACACCGGCCAGAGCGACATCTCGGAGCCGGACTGCCAGTACGCGAGGGTCGTGAACGGGATGGACGGGACGCCGCCCAACAGGGCGTACGTCCACCTGTCACCCAGTCGGTCGTGGAGGGAACCAGTTCGGGTCACGCCTGTTCGTCTCGGCCGAGTCGAATAAATCCAGCCGGCGAGTCGACACGACACGTGGTCGAACCCCACTCACATCGTGAAACGCTCTTTGCCCTCGCGTCCCTGTAGTGGTACATGCGCATCGCCGTCCTCGGCGCAGGCTACGCAGGCGTGACCGTCGCGCGTCGCCTCGACGCCGGACTCCCCGCAGACGTCGAACTCGTCGTCGTCGACGAACGTCCCACGCATCTGGTCCAGCACGAACTCCACCGCCTGGTCCGCTACCCGGACCTCGAAGACGTCATCCAGGTGCCGCTCGAAGACCTCTTCGAGCGGGCCGACGTTCGGACTGCCCGCGTCGAGTCCGTCGACAGGGAGAACCGGACCGTTCACCTCTCCGACGGCGACCTCGACTACGACTACTGCGCGGTCTGTCTCGGCGCTGAGACCGCGTTCTACGACCTCCCGGGACTCGAAGCCCACGCGACCCCTCTCAAGCGGGTCGAAGACGCCCGCGCCGTCCGCGAGTCGTTCCTCGACACGTGTGCACAGGGCGGTACGGCCGTCGTCGGCGGTGCGGGGCTCTCCGGCGTGCAGGTCGCCGGCGAACTCGCGGCCCTGGCCGACGAGGAGGCCGCAGACGTCGACGTCGTCCTGCTCGAACAGTTCGAGTCCGTCGCGCCGTCGTTCCCCGAGAACTTCCAGCGCGCCGTTCGCGACGAACTCGAGGCCCGAGGCGTCGACGTCCGGACCGGAACGACCGTCGAGCGGGCGACCGCCGACGCCGTCGAGACCGACAGAGGGCCGATTCCGTACTCGACGCTCGTGTGGACGGGCGGCATCCGCGGCCCGGAAGCGCTCGGTGGCGACCGGCCGGGGGTGCGGAGCGACCTGCGACTCGACGCGCGGACGTTCGTCGTCGGCGACGCGGCCCGCGTGGTCGACGCCGACGGCGAAGCCGTCCCCGCGTCCGCCTCGGCCGCCCTCCGCGAGGCGCGCGTCGTCGCCGACAACCTCCTGACGCTCGTCCGTCACGAGTTCGAGGCGGACCCCGACGAGTTCCGCCCGCGGCTCCAGCAGTACCGCTTCGCGGTCCCCGGCTGGATCGTCTCCGTCGGCGAGGGGACCGTCGCGCAGGTCGGTCCGACGGTCCTCCGCGGCGGCGCCGCGCGAGCGATGAAGGCGACCGTTGGGGCGGGCCATCTCTCGAGCGTGGGCGCGCTCCGGCAGGCGACCCAACTCGTCGAAGCCGAACTCGGGCCGGCCGGCCGGGTGAACGACGAGCACCTCGAACAGGTCGAGGAGGCACTCCAGATTCCCGTCGACGGCGAGGTGCCCGACGCGGCGGACGTCGTCGATGGTCTCCGCGGCGGGACCGACGTCGCTCGCGACGAGACCGAGTCCGTCGAGCCGGTCGAGATAGAGATTCCCGTCGAGGACGAATCCGCGGCGGAGGCCGACGACGGGACTGACACCGCCAGAGCGGGGGCCGAGCCCGACGAACCGACGGCCGGAGACGAGGCCGACGAAGAGTAGGTCGGCGGCCGGTGCGACGCTCGACGGCGTCGACGTGTGCTGCGCCGTCTACGTGCGGGCGGCGTCGACGACGGCGCGGACCCGCGCTTCGTCGACCGGGTTGGTCGTCTCGCCGTCGACCTTGAGCGCGGTGCCGACGATGACGCCGTCGGCGCGTTCGACGCACGCGGCCACCGTGTCGGCCGTGACACCGCTGCCGACGAACAGCGGCGTGCCGTGGCGTTCACACGCCGCCGCAGCGCGGGCGAGTCGCTCGTCGTCGACCGCGTGTCCCGTCCCGCGCCCGGAGACGACGACGGCGTCCGCGAGGCCGCGCGTCACCACGTCGTCGACGGACTCGTCGAGCGACCGACGCTCGCCCAGGGGGGCCGAGTGTTTGACCGCGACGTCGGCGAAGAACGCGACGTCGCAGTCGAGACGCGAGCGGAGCCGAACCGTCTCGTGGGCGCGTCCCTCGACGAGGCCCTGGTCGGTCACGCGAGCGCCCGCGTGCACGTTGACGCGTACGAACGACGCGCCGGTCGCACTCGCCACCGAGAGGGCGGCCTCCGCGTCGTTCCGGAGGACGTTCACGCCGACGGGGCAGTCGACGGCCTCCCGGACGCGACCCACCACGTGCGTCATCGACGCGACGACGTGCGGCGGGACCGAGTCGGGGTAGAACGGGACGTCCCCGAAGTTCTCGACCATGACGGCGTCACAGCCGCCGGCGACGAGCGCTCGGGCGTCCGACACCGCACGCGCGGCAATCCGCTCACGACCTCCGGCGGCGTCGTACTCGGGTGAACCGGGCAGCGGCTGGAGGTGGACCATACCGACGACCAGCGGCGGGTCGAAGGGGAACATAGCCGAGCGTCTCGAGCGAGCAGCAAAGCCCGTTCGGTCTGCGAAGGCGAGCGAACGGCGAGCGAACGGGCAGAGGAAGCCTCTTTTCTCCGCGGGCCGCCCCTCCGGACGTGTCCAGATACGTCGGCGTCGACGGCTGTGCAGGCGGGTGGTTCGCGGTCGGATACGCCCCCGACGAGGGACTGACTCACGGCCACCACACGGCGTTCGAGGACGTCCTCGATTCGCACCCGGACGCCGCGCGGATTCTAGTCGACATGCCCATCGGTCTGCCCGAGACGGGTCGTCGCCGATGTGACGAGGCCGCCCGTGAACGACTGGGGTCGCGCGCCTCGACGGTGTTCTTCGCGCCGTGTCGGGCCGTGTTGAACGCGGCAGACCACGAGACGGCCTCGGCGATGAACCGCGAGCACACGGGCTACGGCCTCTCCATCCAGGCGTGGCACCTCGTCCCGAAGATCCGCGCGGTCGACGCGACGCTCCGCGCGTCACCCGAGGCGAGAGACACGGTGGCCGAGGCGCACCCCGAACTCTGCTTCGCCGCGCTCGGCGACGGTCCGGTCTCGGAGTCGAAGTCGACCGAAGCAGGGCGTGCGGAGCGTCTCGCGCGACTGCGGCCGCGGCTGCCCGACGTCGACGCGTGGTACGAGACGTGTCTCGACGCGTACCTCCGGAACACGGTCGGCCGCGACGACGTCCTCGACGCGGCCGTCCTCGCGCTCGCGGCGTCGCTGCCGCTGGGCCGTGTCCCGGACGTGCCCGAGGACGAGGTTCCGCGCGATATCGAGGGGCTTCCGATGGAGATTCGCGCCCCTTCGAAATGAACGGTTCAGCAACGATTTCGGGATATCGCTGCCCGATATAACAGTATGTAGGATATATACAGTACATACATATCGGACAGAAGACTTTTATATAGCACACCCTCAGTATCAGTTGGCGCGAACGACATCCCACCCTGCCATGTGTGTCTCAGTACCAGCCATTTCGTCGCGCCACCGTAGTCCCGAATAAGTACGGGGGCGACACACCCTGCCACCATCGCCCTCTTCTCGCGAAAGTCACTAATCCGTCGACTCCTCAGAGCGAGCATGTACACTGGCCAGACGGAGCAGCCGTGCTGTCTCTGCGGTGCCGACGAGACCGTCGCACGGCTCGACCTGCCGCCGCGGACGGTGACGCTGATGCGGAACTCCGGCCCCATCGCGTGGCGTGACATCGTCGGCGAGGTCTCTATCCACTTCTGTGAGAGCGACTGGGAGCTCGTGCGAGAACTCGTCCTCGACATGGGGATGCTCCCCCTCTCGCGGTGTAACGTCGCTCACGCGTCGATGTCGCTGCGCGAGGACTTCGAGGCGCTGTTGAACGCGACGCGCGACGAACCCGACCAGACGGCGCTCGAAGCGAGCGCGCTGGAACGGAGTCGCGAGGTCCTCGACGACCCCGAGGCCGAACCGCAAGCGGCGGTCCAGGCGCGTGTGGTCGTCTTCGCGCTCGACGAACTCGGTGTCACCGACGGTCACGAGGCCCGGCAGCCGGACCACGCGTAGATTTTTTCGACTGCTCCGAGCGAACATTTATGACCTCTATCGACGTAGCCGCCCTCATGTCACTCGGGGCCATCATCGACCGTGTCGAGCGGCACGAGCGACGGGTGACCCTCGTCTCGCCGCCCTCGCGCGACGTCGTGAGTGCCGTACGGCGGACCTTCGGCCCCCAGGGCGTCAGCGTCGACGTCGAAGACGGAGCCGACCGGCCGTCGGCGCTGGTCCGAGACGGGAACGACGTCGTCAGCGTCGTCCCGCTCGGCGACGACGCGTCGTTCGCGGAGACGACCGAGGCGCTGACGAACGCGCTGTCGACGCTCGACCGGACGACGTTCGTCTCCTACGACCTGACCGGGATGTTCGCGACGACTCGAGAGATCGAAGACCGAGCGTGGCGGGTTGGACGCGGCCGGCTTCGCGCTGGGTTCCAGCGCGTCAGTGCGCTCGCCGAACAGGCGGCGGTCTACGCGCAGTTGGCGACGGCGCTCGACGTCCACACGTACGCCGTCCCCGGGGGCTCGCCGCCGGACATGGGCGAGGCGACGGTCCACCTCGACCCGGCGGCTGAGATAGAGCGCTCGTGGTTCGTCGTCTACGACGGCGACGGTCGCGACGCGGACAAGTGCGCGCTCGTCGCCGAAGAGCGCGGAGAACGACAGTTCGCGGGCTTTCTGACCTACTCGGCGGCCCTGGTCGACGAGGTCGACACGTACATCGAGACGACCTACTGAGCCGCGCTCACGGCCGCGTTCGACCGCTCACCAGCGGACGCGGAAGCCCGACGCGCCCTTCGGCTCGGAGTAGTCGACCGAGACGTTCTCGACCGACGCCGCCGGACTTCCCGTCTCGCACCACTCGACCATCTCCTCGACGTCCGAGCGCGGCCCCTCGAAGACGGCCTCGACCCGGCCGTCGTCGAGGTTCCGAACCCAGCCTTCGATGTCGTACTCGCGGACGGTCTCGCGAGTGTTGGCCCGGTAGGCGACGCCCTGGACACGCCCAGAGACGTACACGTGTGCGTGGACCCGACGCTCGGCTCCGTCGTGTTCACTCATAGAGTGCGTGAGTCCTCGAGGAGTAAAAAATCACGTGCACACGGTCGCCACGAGGGGAGCGGTCTGAGGGGTCGCACGCGCCGACCGTCACGACCGATGACCGACAGTATAAGGACGGTCCCCCGTGTGGGGCGGATATGGAGCTGTTCGGTACCGCGGGCATCCGCGGTGACACGACAGAACGAGTGACGCCCGAGTTGGCGCTCGCCGTCGGGCGCGCTGCGGGCCTCGTCGCAGGCGAGGCCGAGGACGCCGAGTTCGTGGTCGGCCGTGACGGACGGACGACGGGCGAGGCGCTCGCGTCGGCCGTCGAGGCGGGGCTACTCTCGGCGGGCGCGACGGTTCGCCGTGGGGGCGTGCTCCCGACACCGGCGCTGGCGTTCGCCTCACGCGGCCGGCGCGGCGTGATGCTCACCGCGAGTCACAACCCGCCCGCGGACAACGGCCTGAAGCTGTTCGTCGACGGGGTCGAGTACGACCGGGGCCAAGAGCAGGCGGTCGAGCGGCGGGTCGACGACGATGCCCCACCGGTCCCGTGGGACCGCTGGGGGACGACGGAGGCGGTGACACCGCTCTCTCGGTACCGCCGGGCGGTCGTCTCGTACGCGCGGGAACTCGGTGCCGACCTCGACGGCCTCTCGGTGGCCGTCGACTGTGGCAACGGCGTCGGCGCGCTGGCGACACCGGAGGTGCTCCGGGAACTCGGGGCGCACGTCGTCGGCCTCAACGACAACGTCGACGGCCACTTCCCGGGGCGGGAGTCGAAGCCGACGCCGGGGTCGCTCACAGACCTCCGCGCGTTCGTCTCCGACGGCGACTTCGACCTCGGCCTCGCTCACGACGGCGACGCCGACCGGCTGGTGGTCGTCGACAGCGATGGGGGGGTCGTCCACGAGGACACCGTCCTCGCGATGTACGCGTCGGCATACGTCGGCGCGAGTTCGGCGGCGGACCCCGTCGTCGTGACGACCCCGAACGCCTCGGGCCGCATCGACGAGCGGGTGACCGCTCTGGGCGGCCGCGTCGAACGCGTCCGTCTCGGGGCGCTGCACGAGGGGATCGCCGCGGTGCGAAACGACGGCGGCGACGTCGTCTTCGCCGCCGAACCGTGGAAACACATCCACCCCTCGTTCGGCGGCTGGATAGACGGGGTCTGTTCGGCGGCGGTCCTCGCGCGTCTCGTCGCCGGCGCTGACACGGGCCTCGACGGCCTCCGCGACCCCATCACCGAACGCCCGTACCGGAAGCTCTCGGTCCCCTGCCCGGACGGGTCGAAGCGCGCGGTGATGGCCACCCTGGAGGCGTCGCTCCCGGAGACGTTCCCCGAGAGCGCGGTGGACACCGAACACGGCGTCCGACTGGAGTTCCCCGACGCCTCCTGGCTCCTCGTCCGTCCGTCCGGAACCGAACCGTACGTCAGAATCTACGCCGAGAGTGACGACGTCGACGCGCTGGTCGAGATGGCGCGGGCGGCGGTCGAAGACGCCGTCGCCGACAGCTGACCCCGTCGAGCCGCGGCGTAATCAGCTAAACGACGGCTTTATTGGCGACACGACACCTCGTTTCTCGCATGAGATTCGAAGACATAGATAGGCGGACGTTCATCAAGGGAACCGGTGTGGCGGGTCTCGCCGGCCTGGCCGGCTGTGCGGGCGGCGGCCCGTCGGGCGGCTCGGAGAGCACCGCGACGGAGACGTCATCCGGCGGCGATAGCGGCGACGGCGGCGAGACCGAAGCGACCGAGTCCGCGTCCGAGTCGACTGCGATGGACGACCCGACGAACGTCGGGATGGTGTACGCGACTGGCGGGCTGGGTGACGGCTCGTTCAACGACCAGGCCCAGCAGGGCGCGTTCCAGGCGCGCGACGAGTTCGGCGTCCAGATCGGCGAGGCCCAGCCGGACGAGGTCGCACAGTTCAGCACCTTCCAGCAGCAGTTCGCCCAGTCGACGGACCCGACGTACGAACTCGTCTGCTGTATCGGCTTCCTCCAGACCGACGCGCTGAGCCAGACGGCCAGCGACTTCCCCGACCAGAACTTCATGCTCGTCGACTCCGTCGTCGAGGCCGACAACGTCGCCAACTACGTGTTCGCCGAGCACGAGGGGTCGTACCTCGTCGGACAGATGGCGAGCCTCCTCACGACGCAGGACTTCTCCGCGGGCGCCGGGTCGACGGCGAGCGACGCCACGACCGTCGGCTTCGTCGGCGGCGTCGAATCCGACCTCATCCGGAAATTCGAGGCCGGCTTCACCGCGGGCGTGAAGGCCGCCAACGCCGACGTCGAGGTCCTCACGAACTACACGGGGAGCTTCAACGACCCCGCCGCGGGGAAGGAGGCCGCACTGGCGATGTACAACTCCGGCGCGGACATCGTCTACCACGCCTCCGGGAACACCGGGACGGGCGTCTTCCAGGCCGCCCAGGAGCAGGGCCGGTTCGCCATCGGTGTCGACCGCGACCAGTCGGTGACAAAGAGTTCGTTCGCGGACGTCATCCTCGCGAGCATGGTCAAGCGCGTCGACACCGCCGTCTACGACTCCATCAGCTCCATCGTCGACGACGAGTTCCAGGGCGGCGACGTCGTCACCCTCGGGCTCGAGGCGAACGGCGTCGCCGCCGTCTACGGGTCGCAGCTCGAGAGCGAGATTCCCCAGGAGATCAAAGACAGCGTCGCCGCCTCGCGCGAGTCCATCATCGCCGGCGACGTCTCGGTGCCGACCGACCCCAGTAACGCCTGACCGTTCGCACCCGCGACGCCCGCCACCCACGCGACACCCTCCGTTTTTCCAAGGTGACTGAGAGGTCTCGGCGCGAATCCTCGGGTTTAAACGATTCCTGTCCGACGAAAGAGCCAATGACTACGGCCGTCCATCTCGACGGCATCACGAAACGCTTCCCCGGCGTGGTCGCCAACGACGACGTCACCCTCCGGGTCGAACAGGGCTCCGTCCACGCCCTTCTCGGCGAGAACGGGGCCGGGAAGACGACGCTGATGAACGTACTTTACGGGCTCTACCAGCCGACGGAGGGCCGCGTCGTCCTGAACGGCGAGGAGCGCGACTTCGACTCGCCGCGCGACGCCATCGACGCCGGCGTCGGGATGATTCACCAGCACTTCATGCTGGTCGACCCGATGACCATCGCCGAGAACATCACGCTCGGCAACGAGCCGCGGAAGTGGGGCGGGCTCGCCGTCGACCGCGAGCAGGCCCGCCGTGAGGTCGTCGAACTCTCCGAACGGTTCGGCTTCGACGTCGACCCCGACGCGCGCATCGAGGACGTCTCCGTCGGCGTCCAACAGCGCGTCGAGATTCTGAAAGCGCTCTACCGCGGCGCGGACACTCTCATCCTCGACGAGCCGACGGCCGTCCTCACCCCCCAGGAGGTCGAGGAGCTGTTCACCGTCTTCGAGGAGCTCACTGCGCAGGGCAAGACGATCATCTTCATCAGCCACAAGCTGAGCGAGGCGATGCACGCCGCGGACGAGGTCACCGTCCTGCGAGACGGGAAGAACGTCGGGACCGTCGCGGGCGACGAGACCACGCGGGAGGAACTCGCAGAGCTGATGGTCGGACGGGAGGTCTTACTGGAGGTCGAGAAGCGACCCGCCTCGACCGGCGAGCGCACCCTCGGCGTCGAAGGGCTCGTCGTCGACGACGAACGCGGGGTGCGTGCCGTCGACGACGTCTCCTTTGCGGTCAACGGCGGAGAGGTGTTCGGCATTGCGGGCGTCGACGGCAACGGGCAGTCCGAGCTCATCGAGGCCATCACCGGCCTGCGCGAACCGACCGCGGGGCGCATCTCCTTCGACGGGACGGACGTCACCGGCCGGTCGCGCCGCGAGCGTATCGACCGCGGCATGGCGTACATCCCCGAGGACCGCCAGGAGCGCGGGCTCGTCATGGACTTCGACCTCGTCGGGAACGGGATGCTTGGGAGTCAGCACCGCGCGCCCTTCGCGCGGTCGGGACGGCTCGACTGGGCCACCGCGCGGGGACACGCCGAGTCGGTCATCGGTGAGTACGACGTCCGTCCGCCGAACGCCGACGCGACCGCCGAGTCGCTGTCGGGTGGGAACCAGCAGAAGTTCATCGTCGGTCGGGAGTTCGAGCGCGACCCGAAGCTCGTCGTCGCCGCCCACCCGACGCGAGGGGTCGACGTCGGCTCTATCGAGTTCATCCACGAACGACTGCTCGACCTCCGCGACGAGGGCGTCGCCGTGTTGCTCATCTCCTCGAAACTCGAGGAGGTCCAGGGGCTCTCGGACCGCCTCGCCGTGATGCACGACGGGCAGTTCATGGACACGGTCGACCCCGAGACCGTCACCGAAGAACAGATCGGCCTGCTGATGGGTGGGGAGTACCCCGACGACTGGGACGACTCCTCAAACGCACCCGAGGCGGGTGCGGGCGTCCGCACGGACGGTGATGGCCAGTGAGCGCACGCGACCGCGCGCTCGACGCGCTGGACCGTCTCGTGGGCGCATCCACGGCGGAGCGAGCGCTCATCTCGCTCGCCTCGCTCGTCCTCGCGATGTTCGTCGGGACCGTCATCATCCTCGTCTCGGGCCGGATGACGACCTGCGCACCCGCCGATGCGGCGTACTACTTCGGCGTCGGGTTCTGCTACGATCCCATCACGGTGTACGACCGACTGTTCCTCGGTGCGCTCGGTGACCCGCTCGACGCGGGGTGGTCGCCGCTCAACAGTCAGCTCGCCGTGACGCTCCGGGAGACGACGGTCCTCATCTTCACGGGGCTGTCGGTCGCCATCGCGTTCCGTGCGGGCATCTTCAACATCGGGACGCAGGGACAGCTCGTCGTCGGCGCGCTCGCGACCGGGCTGGGCGTGCTGTGGGCGTCGTCGCTCGTCTCGGGCGTCGTCGGCACCGTGGCACTCATCCCGCTCGGGCTGGCCGTCGGCGCGACGTTCGGCGCGCTCTACGGCGCGATTCCGGGCGTGTTGAAGGCGTACGCCGACGCGAACGAGGTCATCACGACCATCATGCTCAACCTCATCGCGACCGGGGTGACGCTGTATCTCGTCTCCGACGTGTTCAAAGACCCCAACAGCCAGGCGAACCAGACCGTGCCCCTCCCCGACTTCGCGACCTTCCCCGCCGTCCTGTTCGACTCGTCGACCGACTTCTCCCTCCTCGCGCTGCTCTTCGGCGTCGTCGCCCTCGGCGCGCTCGCGTACCTCATCGAGCGGACGACGTTCGGCTACGACGTCCGGACGTCGGGGCTCCAGCCGGAGGCCGCCGAGTACGGCGGCGTCGACTCGAAGAAGACCATCGTCGCGAGCATGATGCTCTCGGGCGCACTCGGCGGCATCGGCGGGGCGATGTACGTGTTGATGATACTCGGGAAGTTCCAGACGGGCGTGCCGGCGTACGGGTTCGACGGCATCACCGTCTCCATCCTCGCCGGGAACAACCCGCTCGGCGTCGGCTTCGCCGCGCTGCTGTTCGGCGTGCTGAAGAGCGGGACGACGGTCGTCCAGTTCGCGACTGACGTGCCGCCACAGCTGGTGGGCGTGCTCCGCGGGCTCATCATCCTCTTCGTGGCGATGCCGGAGTTCTTCCGACTCATCGGCAAGCGCGTCGGGTCGGCCGGCAAGCGCGGCTCGAAGCCGGTTGCGACCGACGGCGGGGTCGGGGGAGGTGACGGCGATGAGTGAGTCGACGGCGTCGGGACGTGGCGACCTGTCCGCACGGGGGGTCGCCACCGTCGGGACGCTCGGCGCGCTCGCCGTCGTGTTCGCCGCCGGCCTCGTCGCTCCCGACTCCATCGCGGGGACGATCGTCGACATCCTCGCCCGGGAGGGGACGCTCTCCTCGGCACTCCGGCTCTCGGTGCCCATCGCACTGGCCGCACTCGGTGGCATCTTCTCCGAGAAGTCCGGCGTCATCAACATCGGACTGGAGGGCCTGCTCATCATCTCGGCGTTCGCCGCCATCTACGTCGCCGAGGTCACGGGCGGCGTCTGGGTCGGGTTCGCGGGCGGCGTCGTCGCCTCGGTCCTCCTGTCGGCGCTCTTCGCCGTCGTCGTCATCGAGTTCCGCGCCGACCAGATTATCGCCGGCCTCGCGGTGTGGCTCATCGCGCTCGGCCTCGCCCCGTTCGCCTCGCAGGTCATCTACGGTCGGCCGAACTCCCCGAGCGTCACGACGCCCGGCACCGTCACGGTGCCCGTCCTCTCGGAGCTGTCGGCGCTCGGGCCGTTCCGCGCGCTGTTCGACGCCTCGCCGACGGTGTACCTGATGTTCCTGGCCGTGGGCGTCTCGTGGTACGTCCTCAACCGGACTCGCTTCGGGCGGTGGGTCCGCGCCTCCGGCGAGAACCCGAAGGCGCTCGACACTGCGGGTGTGAGCGTCTCGCGGGTCCGCTACGCCGCGGTACTTCTGTCGGGCCTCCTGGCCGGGATGGGCGGTGCCTCGCTCTCGTTGGACCTCGGGCAGTTCACCGGCAACGGTCCGACGATGGTCAACGGGAAAGGGTTCATCGCCATCGTCGCCTACCTGTTCGGCAACTACAATCCCATCGGGGCCTTCCTCTCCACCCTGCTGTTCGCCGGATTGGACGCGATGCAGACGGCGCTCCAACTGCAGAACATCGGCATCCCGAACCAGTTGGTGCGGGTCATCCCGTTCGTGATGGTCATCGTGGTGCTCGCGCTGGTCGGTCGGACCCGGATTCCCGAAGCCGCCGGCGAACATTACGAATCCGGCGACGACAGCCGGTGAGGGTGCCAGACACCCCACGGCGCGCCCGGCCGCGTTCGACCCACACCGGAGGCGACAGGTGACCGACTCGACGGGAGCCGACGAGGAACGCCTCGTGACCGGCTACAGCGGTCGGCTGTTGCTCGCAGTGTCGGTTGGCTGGGGACTCATCCAGAGCGGGCGGCTCGTCATCTCCCCGCTCCTCCCGGCGATCAGTACCGACCTCGGCCTCTCCAGCACGCGCGCCGGCGCCGCCATCTCTGTCCTCTGGGGACTGTACGCGCTGTTGCAGTACCCGAGCGGGCGGCTCTCGGATCGGCTGTCGCGGAAGACGCTCCTCGTCGGCGGCCTCGGGCTGCTCTGTGTCGGCTTCGGAACGCTCGCGACGGCCCCGACCTACCTCGCGTTCCTCGTCGGGGCCGCGGTCGTCGGCCTCGGTGCGGGCCTGTACCCGACGCCCGCCCGTGGCCTGGTCTCGGACCTCTTCGTCACACGACGGGGACAGGCGTTCGGACTGCACACGGCGTCGGGCGACCTCGGCGGCGTGGTCGCGGCCGGGCTGGCGACGCTCGTCCTCGCGGTCGCGACGTGGCGTGCGGCGTTCTTGCCGGTCGTCGTCGTGATCGTGGCGGTCGCGGTCGCACTCCACCGCTGGAACCACGAGCCGTACGTCGTCGGCCGGGTCGATATGGCGGTCGCCGACACGGGTCGACGCCTCCTCGGCGAGCCGCGCCTGCGGTGGCTACTCGTCTCGTACTCGCTGTACGCGTTCACCTGGCAGTCGATGGTGGGGTTCCTCCCGACCTATCTCCAGGTCTCGAAGGGGTTCTCCCCGTCGCTCGCCAACACCGGCTTCGCCGCGCTGTTCGTCGTCGGCGCGGTCGCGAAACCGACCGCCGGCGCGGTGGGCGACGCGGTGTCCCGGAGCCTGCTCGCGGCGACCGTCCTCCTGGCCGCCGCCGCGACGCTGGTCGTGCTGGTGGTCGCGACGTCGCCGGCTGTCGTCCTCGCGGCTGTCGTGGTGTTCGCCCTGGGGCTGATGGCCTTCCCGCCGGTGATGCAGGCGCACCTCATGGACTCGTTTCCGACCGACAGTATGGGGGGAGACCTCGGCGCGATGCGGACCGTCTACATCGGCCTGGGCGCGCTCGGCCCGACGGTCGTCGGCGCGACGGCCGACGCGTACGACTTCACCCTGGCGTTCTCGGGGCTCGTCGGCTGTCTGCTCGTGAGTAGCCTCCTCGTCGCCCTCGTCAGCCGCCGGTGACTCACACGGTCTGGCGGCCCCACGACGGAGACGGAACGAAGAGTTTTCACCGCAGACTCGGGAAGAGTTACCAATGACTACGCACGAGTACGACCTCGTCGTCGTGGGCGCGGGCACCGCCGGTTGCTACGCCGCGGCGACGGCGGCCAGCGAGGGTCTCGACGTCGTCGTCGTCGAGCGCAAGGACGAGGAGGAAGCCGGTCACATCGCCTGCGGTGACGCGCTGAAGGGGGCGGACAACTTCCCCGACGCCATCCCCAAGTCACAGCTCGAACCGGCGTTCACCAACACGGGCGTCGACCACGGTCGCTTCGAGATTCCCCAAGAGGACACCGTCCTCGAGATTCCGGTCCCCGGCGAACTCGCCGTCATCGACCGCTGGGAGTACGGCCGCCGCATCATCGACGGGGCGTCGCGGGCGGGTGCGGAGTTCCACTACGACACCGTCGTCCAGGACGTCGTCCAGGAGGACGGACGGGTGAGCGGTGTCCGCGCCAAACACGAGGGGGACGTGGTGACGTACGAGGCCGACGTGACGCTCGACGGCGCGGGCTCGCTGTCGCTGTTACAGGACAAGGTCGACTTCTCGGCCGCCACCTTCGACACCAACGTCTCGTACTCGCAGTTCTCGTCGGCGTACCGCGAAATCGTCGAGGTCGAACAGGAGGTCCCGTGGCAGGACGCGTTGGTGTTCAAGCCGACAGAGCGCGCGGCGGGCTACCTCTGGTACTTCCCGCGCACGGGGACGGAGATCAACGTCGGCCTGGGGTTCCAGATGAACGAGCAGCCGATGAAGCTCGTCGAGGACCTCCGGCGGGACCTCCGGAAGCGCCCGGAGTTCGCGAACGCTCGGGTGACGGACAAACTCGGCGCGGCACTCCCCACGCGGCGGCCGTACGACTCGGCGACGGCACCGGGGTTCGTCGCCGCCGGTGACGCCGCCGGCCTCGTCAACCCGACGACGGGCGGGGGAATCGCTGGCGCTGCCTACTCCGGGCAGTACGCCGCCGAGCAGATTATCGAGGCCGTGAGCGAGGGTGACGTCTCGGAGGAGACCCTCTGGCGCTACAACGAACGCGTGATGGACCACTTCGGCGCGCGCTACGCCGCGCTCGACGTCTACAACATCCTCTCGACGGCGGTCGACGTCGACAGCCTCATGGGCCTGCTCGCGTCGCTCCCGGGTGAGAAGATCGCCGAGGCGCTGTACGATGGGTCGACCTCGATGTCGCCGCTCCTCGTCGCACAGACGCTCAAGCAGAGCTACGGCCACTGGCGACAGATCTGGAACTTCTTCGAGACCAAGCGCGTCGCCGACGAACTCTTGGCACACTACAAGCGCTATCCCTCGCGCCCGGGGGCACTCGGCGGCTGGCAGGCGACCCGCGACGACATCATGGAGCGGGTCTACGAGACGACCGGCGCGGACGCGAAGTACTGACCGCGGTCAGGGTCGTTCGGCGGCGAGGCGTTCGATTGCACCCGCGAGCGTCTCGATGCCGATTCGAATCGACTCCTCGTCGACGTCGAAGCGGGGGGTGTGGTGGCCCGTCGGGTGGTCGGTGCCGATGCCGACGTAGGCGGCCTTGCCACCCTGTGCCTGGACGTGTTGCATGAGGTAGGTCGCGTCCTCGCTCCCCCCCAGCGCGTCGGACGGGAGGACCGACTCGACGCCGGGAACCGACGCAGCGACCGCGCCGACGACGTTCGCGAGGTCGGGGTCGCTCGTCGCCGACGGGGCGCGGGCGACGGTGTCGGTCGCGACGTCACAGGCGTGCATCTCGCCTGCGGCGCGGACGATGCGCTCCGCGTGCTCGACCATGTACTCCATCAGTTCGGTCGTCTCCCCGCGCACCTCGACTTCCATCGAACTCTCCTCCGCGATGATGTTCGACGCCGTCCCGCCCTCGATGACGCCCGCGTTCACCCGGGTTGCGCCGTCGGCGTGGCGGGGGATGGCGTGGAGGTTCTGCACCGCCGTCGCGAGCGCCAGGTTGGCGTTGCGCCCCTGTTCGGGACGGGCACCGGCGTGCGACGACTCGCCGGTGAACGAGACCGAGAGGTGATTGACGGCCAGGAAGCCGTCGATACCGGCGACCACCTCGCCGGTGGGGTGGTCGAGGCCGACGTGGACGGCGAGGAGGTAGTCGACGTCGTCGAGGTGGCCACCCGCGACGACGGGTTCGCCGCCGCCGATGACCTCCTCTGCGGGCTGGAACACCACTTTGAGCGTCCCCTGGAACTCGCTCGCCAGTATCGAATCGATGACGCCGATGCCGATGGTCGCGTGCGCGTCGTGCCCGCAGGCGTGCATGAAGCCCTCGTTCTCCGAGCGGAAGCCCTCCCGGGCAGGGAGATGGTCGTCCCCCTCTGACTCCAGGATGGGGAGGGCGTCGATGTCGACGCGAAGGCCGACGGTGGGCCCTTCCCCGCGTTCGAGGACGGCCAGCGCGCCGGTGTAGCCGCCGGCGAGTCGGTCGAGGACGTCCGCGCGGGCTCCGGCCTCGCGGGCGCGGTCCATCCACGACGCCAGTTCCTCGTCGTCGGGGACGGCGTTTCGCTCCTCGCCGAGTACCTCGGGCCCGACGTAGAGGGCGTCGAGGGGGCGGGTCTCGAGTTCGTCGACGATGCGGGCGGTGGTGTAGAACTCGCGCCAGGCGGGTTCGGGGTGGCGGTGGAGGTCGCGACGGAGGGCGCGAAGGTCGTCGGTGTGGCTCATACCCGGGAGAAGACACCCCCCTGTCTAAGCGGTTCCGGCGGGGGTCGAGGGTGACTTCTTGTGCCCCGCCGACGTGGAGAGGGCATGCGAGTCGTCCTCACTGACGGGACGGAGTTCTCCTGCAAGAACTTCAGGGCCATCGAGTCGGGTGTGTTGCTCACCACGGACAAGAAACGGAAGAAGGTCGTTGGGTTCGTCCCGACCCATCAGGTGCGGTACGTCGTCCCCGACGACCTCGAACCGGTGGCCACGCCGCCGACGACCGGTGAGGCCGCGGCCGTGTCACCGACGACCGTCCCCGACACACCTCCCGACCCACACAGCGACGACCTGTCTATCGGGTCGACGACGCCGACAGCGTCGACCGAGACAGGGAGCGTCGAGGTTCGACCCGCGGGGGCGGTCGACCGCGCCGCGAGCGAACTCCGTCGGCTCGGCGGGTTGGGCTCGACGTACGCCGAGCGGTTGCAGGCGGCCGGATACGAAACACTCGCCGACCTCGCCGCGGCCGACCCCGTCGCCGTCGCCGAGGCCGCATCGGTCGCGCCGGGCCGGGGACGGCGGTGGGTCGACGCCGCCGGGCGGGCAGTCGACACAGAGGCGGACGAACCAGAGAGTGTGACCGGAGACGGCGACTCCGGCGACAGTGAAGCCGACGACTCCGACGACGCCGAGACCGACGCGTAGCCACCTCCGCCGACGGCGCGGTGAGTCGACGGTCGGCCTGCTGCCTCGACACGAGCATGATACGTCAACACGAGCCACTGGTGCGGCAATCCGTACGATTTTACGGGTCACCTCGTCACAGTGCGTGTAGATGAGTCACGAAACCGAAGCAGAGACACGCTTGACGTTTCGCGGCGGCCCCGCGGCGAGCGCGGTGCCCGTGGCGTTCTTCGTCGTCTGGGCGGTCGTCCAGAGCGGCCTCTTAGGAATCGGCGACACCACCGGACTCGTCGTGGGGATGCTCGTCGGCCTCATCGCCGGCTTGCTTCTCGTTCGCGGCGACTGGAAGCAGTACGCCGACGTGGTGTTCGAGGGGATGACCAAACGGGTGGCTGCGACGGCCATCGTCGCCTGGCTCTGGGCGGGGATGTTCGCGAACACCATCCAGACCGGCGGCTTCGTCGACGGCCTCGTCTGGGCGGCCTCGGTCCTCGACGTCGGTGCGGCGCTGTTCCCCGCGGTCACCTTCCTCCTCGCGGCGCTGCTCGCGACCGGCATCGGCACGGGGTACGGGACGGCCATCGCGTTCACCGCGCTGGTCTTCCCGGCGGGCGTCCTCCTCGGGGCGTCCCCGGTGCTCCTCTTCGGGGCCATCCTCTCGGGTGCGGTGTTCGGCGACAACCTCGCGCCCGTCTCCGACACCACCATCGTCTCGGCGGTCACGCAGGACGCCGACATCGGCGGCGTGGTCGCCTCGCGCTTCAAGTACGCCATCGTGGCCGCCGTCCTCGCGTTCGTCGCCTACCTCGTCGCCGGGGCGACGATGGCCGGGACGCCGCTTCAGGGCGCGGCAGGAATCACCGAGGCGGCCCGCCCGCTCGGTCTCACCCATCTCCTCTCCATCGGTGTCGTCATCGGGACCGCAATCAACGGGCGACACATCGTCGAGGCCGTCTCGTGGGGCCTCATCGTCAGCGTCGTCCTCAACCTCGGGCTCGGGTTGGCGCCGGCGGCGGGGATGCTCGTGTTCAGGGCCCCCGAGTCGGCGGGGCTCGCACAGTCGGTCGACGCCCTGCCCGTCCTCGGGAGCGTCGTCACGCTCGTCCCCACCGCGGAGTCGGGCGTCGGCGGCTCGCTGTACTCGGGTGCGGCGGGGTTCTTCCCGCTCATCGTCCTCGTCCTCCTCATCGTGGCCGGAGCCGAGGTGATGCAGCGCGGCGGCGGCTTCGAGGCGGTCCAGTCGTTCTTACTCGACCGCGTAGCGACCTCGGTGCGGCGGGCCGAGACGACGATGGTGCTCGGGACGGCGACGGTCAACGCCGCGATCACCATCAACACCGCCGCGGAGATCGCCATCGCGCCGTACGTCGCTCGACTCGGGAAGAAGTTCAACATCAACGGCTACCGGCGCGCGAACATCCTCGACGCAAACACCTCTGCACTCGGGTACATCTTCCCGTGGGGCGGCGGTGTGCTCGCGGGGTTCACCGCCATGCAGGGACTCCCCGCGGAGTACGAGTGGTTCACGGCGTCGATGCTCGTGAACCCCGCGTCGGTGTGGCCCTTCGTCTTCCACGGCTGGTTCCTCGTCGGCGTGTTCCTCCTCGCCGCGTGGACCGGCTACGGGAGGGAGTACGTCAGCGACCGCCGCTCCGACGAGGTGAGCCGCGTATGAGCTTCCTCGACACGATTCGGTCGGCGGTCACGTTCCGGACGTCCACGCCGGCGTTCGAACCGGGCGAGGAGTTCGCCGCCTACGTCACGGGACTCACGGAGTCGGGCGTCGTCGTCCGCATCGGCGACTCGAAGCTCTCCATCCGCGGCGGCGACCCGTCGCTCCTCGACAGACAGGTGCGGCTCAAGGTCGTCTCGTTCGAGACGACGTCGCACGAAGGCGAGGCGGAGCTGCTCTCGGTCGTCGACGCCGACTGAGGCGGTCTCGCGAGGACGGGTCGCTCTCGTCGGAGTCAGGAACGACGGTGGCCGGCGGGTTTCCGCTGTTCGACCTCGATTTCGACGTGGAGGCTCTGGGGGAAGTCGCGGTGGCCGATCTGGCGGGCGATGTGGTCGTTGCCGTGTATCTCCAGCCGCCGCGCGTACACCGAGTAGTTCCACGCGGAGAAGCGGTCCCCCGGGGTGAGGTTTCGATACTGCGGCACCGAGAGCCGTTCGGGCGGGTCGTTGAACGGGCCGCGACACTCCGCGCCCTTGCGCGCTAAGAACTCCTTGATCTCGGTGACGGTCTCTTCGAGGACGGCACGGTCACCGCTCTCGAGTGAGAGTTTCGTGACGAAGGTCATTACTCACCTTCTCTGTTCGCCGGGTTCAAAAGGGCATCTGAACGCGGCTCCGCACGTCGGCGCCAGCGGCCGGCGACCGACCCGGCGGCGAGCAGATGAGGCGGCGGGGTCGGTCAGTCGTCCGACGGTGCCGCCACGGGCTCGACGGAGTTGACGTCGAGCGACCCCACAATCTGGCGGTGCGGGTACGGCATGCCGATGTCCTCCTCGTCGAAGCGTTCCTTGACGCGCTCGACGAGTTCGAACTTGACCGGACCGGCACCCGTCTCCGCCGGGTTGACCCACACGCGTGCGTTGAGCACGACCGCGGAGTCCCCGAGCCCGGTCACCGGTGCCGTGGGTTCGGGGTCGGTCAGGACGCCCTCGATGTCGACCGCCTCTCCGAGGATAATCGCCCGCGCCTCGTCGATGTTCGCCTCGTAGTCGATGCCGAAGTCGAAGGTCACCCGGCGCGTGTCGTTCGCGACGGGGTTGGTCACCGCGCTGTTCGCGAGGTCGCTGTTCGGGACCGTCACCTGCTCGTTGTCGAACGTGTCGAGCTTCGTCACGCGGAGCTGGATGTCGCGGACGATGCCGCTGTTGCCGCTCCACTCGACGTAGTCGCCGACCTCGAACGGCTTGTCCTTGAGGATGAAGATGCCGGCGACGAAGTTCGCGATGAGGTCCTGGGCGGCGAAGCCGACGGCGAGCGCGAGCGCGCCGGCCAGCGTGGCGAAGGCCGCCAAGATGACGCCGAACCCGGCGACTGTCGCGGCGAGGGCGAACGCACCGGCGAGGGCGACCCCGCCGGCGAGACTCGACCCGAGGCTGATGACGGCGGGCGAGAAGTCGCGCGCACCGAGGGCACGTTTCGTCACCCGGACCAGCACCGACCGGGCGACGTAGTAGATGATGACGAACGAGACGACGAAGATGGCGACCGTCACGGCGAACGAGACCAGTGCGTCCCCGTATCGGGCCACCGCTTCGCCGAGACTCGTCGGGATTCCCTGCTGAAGGAGTACGAACAGTGGATGCATATCCAGTGACACGACTTCACGGAGGGTGATAAAACTCGGGGGCTGAGCGGTGTTGTGGGGCACTGACCCGTCTGATTCGACGGCACCGGCCTCCGACACCCTCTTAAACGTTGGCATGGTTATCTGAGCTAATGGCAGTGGAAGCGGTCAGCGCTGGAGCGATCCTCTTCCGCGACACCCGTGGCCACCGGGAGTACTTGCTCCTGAAGAGCCGACCGGGGGACTGGGAGTTCCCCAAAGGCGGGGTCGAAGGCGACGAGGAGCTCCAGCAGACAGCGATCAGAGAAGTGAAAGAGGAGGCCGGCGTCGAGGATTTCCGCCTCGTCGACGGCTTCCGTGAGGATTACAGCTACGTGTTCGAGGCGAACGGGACGACCATCCACAAGACGGTCCACCTGTTCATCGCGCGGTCGTTCGAGGCCAGCGCCGAACTCTCCCGCGAACACCGTGACCTGCAGTGGCGCGACTACGAGCAGGCCATCAACACCATCACCCAGGACGGCCCGCGCGAGATATTCAAGCGCGCCCACGAGTATCTCGACGAACTGGCCGAGAAGACCGAGGAGGGCCGCACCTACCTGGCGTAGCGCGTGACCGACGTGGCTGTGAACGCGGAGTTCACGTTCGAACTCGTCACCTGTCGGTGGGCCGAACGCGCCTGGCCGCCCGACGGCTCGAGAGCCGACGCCGTCTTGGTCGCACGACAGGTCGGCACCCGGAAACGCCGGTGGGACACCCTCGTCGTCGAGGCGGACCCCGCGGGTCTCGCGACGCGTGACCGACTGGGTCGCGAGGAACTCGACTCGGACCTCCTGCACGTCGTTCAGCACGCCCCGGCCGAGTGGGCGTGGTACCGCGACGCTCTGCCCCAGCCAGGGTATCCGTGGCGGTACGTCCGCGAGGCAATCCACCGCGCCGCCGCCCGCGACGCCGTCGAGACGCGCCGCCGAGGGAACCGCATCGAACTCCGGCGGGTCGCGCCGTACCCCGACTGGGTGTCGAGGGTGGTCGCCATCGAGAACAAACCCGACCTCAACGCGAGCGCCGCCCGCGCGCTCGCCTCCCAGATCAGATACGACGTCGACTGCGGCCTCCTGGACGAGGTGTGGGTCGCCACGCGCGCGACCGACGAGTCCGTTCCGAGCGTCCTCTTGGAGGAGTTCCCCGTCGAGGCGGGTGTCCTCGCCGTCGACCCCGTCGCGGGCGAGGCGGAGGTGCTGTGGCATCCGTCGAGCCTGTCGACGACGGACGAAGCGCGGCGGACCGTCACCGCCGAGCGGGCGTACGGGCGGGGGTGGCGGTCGTACCTCGACACGATGCGGCCGGACTGCCGACACTTCGAACTCGCCGAATCCGGGCGGGCGTTCGTCCCGTACTGCGCGGCGAAAGGGCGGTGTCAGACCGGGGCCGAGTGCGCCGGGTCGTGCGACGCCTTCGAACCGGAGCCGCCCGGCTGGCGGACGCGTGGCTGGCCCATCGAGGGCGGGCCGGGTAAGGGACTCAGGTCGCTTCTCGAACGGCGGCGCGAGCGGGTTCGACAGCGAGAACGGGAGCGGGAGCGAGCGTCAGAGTGAGAGCGAGACGCGTCAGTCGCTCGTCGCGCCCTCGTCGCTCGAGGGAGTCTCGACGGCCTCGACGGTGACGGCGTCGGCCTCGACGGCCCGTCGAAACGTCGGGACCGCGCGGTACTCGACTTCGACGACTCCCTTGCGCCGGAGGCTCTGGAGCGCCTGTCGGACCGCGTCGACGTCGGGGTCGAGCGTCGTCGTCTCGCGGAGCGTGTGCAGCACGCTCACGACGCTCATCGACCGCTCGTCGGGGTCGGCAACGGCCTCGAACACCCGTGCTTCGAGTTCGGGGACGCGGATGACAGAGGGGACGCCGCCCTCGTCGTCGGCCTCGACACCGGGGTCGACGCCGACGAGTTCCGCGGCCTCGGTCGTCGCGCGGATGAGGCTGTTGTCGTCGCGGTAGTAGTACTCTTTGAGCTCGTTCTCGAGGTACTGGTGGACCTCGCTCCCGCTGTCGAGGCCCCAGCGTTGCTGCAGCTCCTTGTTCTTCGTGGGCTGGAGGCGGACGATGTCGGCCAGCCGCTCTGTAGCCTCCTCGGAGAGCGTCATCTGTCGAATCCTGTGGCGGCGGAGTACATGGACCTTCTGTTCTGGCGTCGCGTCGCAGGATGTTCACGGCACCGGTTCCCCCGCTTCTCCCCTCCCGAGAAACACCCTGCAGAGTGACACTACCGGCCGGCGTACGTTCATCTGCGGACACGCAGGTGATCGAAACGACCAACGACGAACTCATCGAAGGGGTCGCGGAGATGTGGAACGAGGGGAACCTCGGGCTGGTCGACGAGTACATCGCGACGGACTTCGTCGGCCACCTGATGGAGGACGGACGGGACCTGCACGGCCCGGACGGATATCGGCAGTGGGTCGAGGAGACCCGCGAGACGTTCCCGGACCTCCGACTCGCGTTCGAGCCGGTCTTCACCGCCGCCGACGTCGTCTGCGGCCGCTGGGCGTTCACCGGGACACACGAGGGTCAGATGCCCGACCTCGGCATCGAGCCGACCGGAAGGACCGTCGAGTTCTCGGGGCTCTTCATCGACCGACTCGAAGACGGCCGCGTCGTCGAGATGTGGCACCTGACGGACACCCTCACGCTCATGCAACAGCTAGGCGTGCTGGAGCCGGAAGCCGCAGGGACGGCGTAGTCTACCAATCCCTCGGAGCGGGTTTTCACCCGGTCGGACGAGTACAGACGGCCGGGGAGCCAACCGTTATCAGGGATGGCTACGTGGGCCCGCCCATGGCCACGGACACGGATTGGGAGACAGTCTCGCTCGACATCGACGACGACGTCGCCACCCTGACGGTCGACCGCCCCGACAGCCTCAACGCCCTCAACACGGCGACGATGGACGCGCTGGAGGAGGCGCTCGCCGCCGCCGAAGACGCCGACGTCCGCGCCCTCGTACTCACGGGCGCGGGCGACAAGGCGTTCATCGCGGGCGCGGACATCTCCTACATGCAGTCGCTCTCGACGGAGGAGGCCGAAGCGTACGCCGAACAGGGTCACGACATCTGCCGGACGCTCGAACGGTTCCCGGGGGCGACTATCGCGGCCGTCAACGGCTACGCCTTCGGCGGCGGCTGTGAGATGGCACTGGCCTGTGACCTCCGCGTCGCCAGCGAACGCGCCGTCCTCGGACAGACCGAAATCGACCTGGGCATCATCCCCGGGTGGGGTGGGACCCAACGACTCCCCGCACTCGTCGGCGACGAGGTCGCGCGGCGGCTCATCTTCTTCGGCGACCGAATCGACGCCCAGGACGCCTACGAGCACGGTCTCGTCGGCGAGGTGGTCGCTCACGACCAACTTGACGACCACGTCGCGGAGATGGCCGCCGACCTCGCCGCGAAGCCGAAGTTCGCCCTCCGGGCCGCGAAGGAGGCGCTGAACAAGTTCCACGAGGCACCGCGCGACGCGGCGCTGGACTTCGAGCGGCGCACCTGGTCGGGGCTGTTCGGCAGCCACGACCAGCGCGAGGGGATGGAGGCGTTCGTCGAGAAGCGAGACGCCGAGTTCGAGTGAGCACGTACAGCTGAGAGCGGCCGCCCGGCGGGCGCTCCCCGTCGCGCCGTCGAAGCGGGAGCCGAGGCCGGGTCGCCGGTGGCGACCACGCCGGGTGAACACGACATCCCGGAAGTGAGTTTGTCTTTGACTGACACGACCGTCGTCGTTAAGTACGATAACGATTAATAATGTACGTGGAAGCCGAACTCAAACTGAACACGCTCCTCGAGCAGTTCGAATCCCTCGACTACCCCCTCGACCGTGACACGGCGGCCGAGTCGTTCGAGCGGTCGACGCTGTTGATGGCCGACGGCGAGACGAACCTCGGGACGCTCATCGAACAGACGGTGACGCCGACGTTCGCCTCGGCCGAGGACCTCTTCGTCGAACTGCAGACCGTCCTCCCCATCGAGGCGGTGGGTGAGCCCGGACAGTCGGACGGCGACGCCTGACGCTGTCACCGCTCTCGGCGGTGGTGTCGTCCCCCACGAGCCCCAGACAGCCTGCCCGAGCGGACCGTCAAGCGCCCATACAGCCAAGTCGCTGGCGGCGCTCTGCCCGGTATGAGCGACTTTTCCGAGAACGTCGACGTCGAGGCACGATGCGAGCGGCTTCGTTACCCGGTGATGCGGGCCGACGCCGCGGCGGCGTTCTCGGACGTGACCGTCGAGACCGACGCGGGAGAGACGAACCTCGGAGTCGTCATCTCCGAGTCGGAACGCGACTCCTTCGCGAACCCCGACGAACTGCACGCCGAACTCACGGCCGCCCTCGAACGAGCCCCCTGAGTCCGCGGGGCTTAAGTGTGACAACCGATTGATTCCCCTATCATGGAGTTCTGTGACGAGTGCGGTTCGATGATGAAGACGGACGGAGACAAGTGGGTCTGCCCCGAAGGACACGAGAAGCTGCGCGACCGCGCGAAGGAGACGACGATGAAGACGACCCAGGGCCAAGAACACAGCAGCGCCGTCGACATGTCCGACGTCGACGACGCCGAAATCGGCCCGACGACGACGGTCAAATGCGTCAACCCCGACTGCGACAACGACCGCGCTCGCTACGAGATGAAGCAGATCCGGTCGGCGGACGAGTCCGAGACGCGCTTTTTCACCTGCACCGAGTGCGGCCAGAAGTGGCGCGAGGACGACCACTGAGATGCCCCGACCCCCCGCTCCGTCGGTCCCGCCACTCGACGAGCGGGAGTGGGAGCGAACCGACGAACGTGAGGAGGTCCGATTCGAGCTTCCGACGATGCGGGTGCTCGCGCACACGCTCGTCTACGAGGACGCGGCTCTGCGCGCCCGGGTTCGGGACTGTACGGGAGTCGACCACACGTGGCGTTTCTTCTTCGCGACGGCGCTCGAGTTCGAGCCGCCGCTGCCGCCGCTGACGGGAACCGCGTCGGTGTACGGCTCGGTCCGGTCGGAGGCGCGCGACGCCTTCGTCGACGACCTCCGCGACCGGGGAATCGAGGCCATCGACCGGGGACGGACCGAACGCACCCGGACCGAGACGGGCGACCGGGTCTCCCTGACGCGCTACCGCGGACGGTACCGCCTGCGCACCGACGAGGCGTCGGTCGACGTCCCCGTCGCGGGGCTCCTCGGCGTCTGGACCCACGACGGCGATTTCCGGCTGGCGGGTGGCTGTTACCCGGAGCAGTCGCTCGCGGCGACCCTCGATGGTGCGCCCGAGACCGACCCCAACGGCTTCAGAGACGAACTCGTCGACCTCGTCCGGGGGACGAGATGAGCAACGACGACCCACCGGCCCCCCACGTCGACGTTCCGGACGGGTGGGTCGCGACGGAGACCACCACCGAGCGCGTCTTCTCCGTGAGCAAGGTGACCGTCACCGCCACGACGGTCGTGTACGAGGACGAACAGCTCCGCGAGCGGGGTGACGAGGCGTTCCGCCGGTTCGTCTTCGCCAGCCGTCTCCGCCTCCAGCCCGCGACGAAACCGTCGAAGCCGCTGACCAAACTGGTCACGTCGCGGGCGAAGGCCGGTTTCGCCGACCGCCTGCGAGAGCGCGGGATGGAGGGCGTCGAAGAGCGCGAGACGCGGCGGTTTCGGGTCGACGACAGCGACGCGACGCTCGTGGGCTACGATGCCTCGTGTGCGGTGGACCGAACGAGCCTCGCCGTCGACGGCTGGGTCGCCGCCTGGCCCCACGAGAGCGGCGACTACCTGGTCGCCGGCGGCGCGTACCCCACACGGGTCCTCGACGGTGATGGAAGTGACCACCTCGAACCCGGTCGGTTCCGCGACGAACTGTTCTCTATCGTCCGGGGAATCCGCTGAGCGGACTGTTCGTGAGTCAGTAGCGGTCGGCCGTCCGACCGAAGCTTCGACCGGGCCACAGTTCCACCCGACCCTCGGACCCCACCGAAGCCGTAACCGGCAAGTCACACCCACGCAAACGGGGGTCGATGGCAGACGACGCTGGCCTCGACGGGCTGGACGAACCCGCGCGCGGCCCCGACGACCACGCCGAACTCCTCTCCGCGCTCGACTCACACGACCTGGCGGTGGCGACCGACCCGGAGTCCCCGGCCGAAGCCGGGTTCGACTTCGCCCTCGGGGCGGCGGAGTCGACTGCCGACGCCGTCTTCCCCCAGTCCGTCGCGAGTGGCGGTCCGACGCCCGAGGGTGTCATCCTCTGGACCCGCATCGACCCCGGGGCGTTCGACCCCACGGAGCCACTGGGGGTGCAGGTCGCCCACGACGAGGCCTTCGAGGACGTCTGCTACGAGGGCGTCGTGACGGACACGGCACGTATCCGCGCACACGACTACACGGTCAAGGTTGACCTCGACGGACGACTCGCTTCCGACAGCGAGTACCGGTACCGGTTCGTCTACCGTGGAACCCGCTCGAACACCGGCCGATGTCGGACGCTCCCGGCTCCCGACTCGTCCCCGGAGTCGCTCCGTCTCGGCCTGTTGGCGTGTCAGAACTACCTCAACGGCTACTACCCCGCCTATCATCACGTCGCCGAGGAGGACGTCGACTTCCTCGTCCACGTCGGCGACTTCGTCTACGAGTCCGGCGCGGGTGACTTCAAGGGGCTGGGGTCGTACGACTACCCCGGTCGGGAGAAGTCGCTCCCGAGCGGGAACGGTCGTGTCTGGAACCTCGACGATTACCGCTATCTGTATCGACTGTACCGGAGCGACCGCTTCCTTCAGGAGGCGATGGAGGCACACACGCTCATCGCCGGCTGGGACGACCACGAGATGGTCAACGACGTCTACTGGAACCGCGAGACGGACGCGCCCGCCGGCGACCATCCGCGAGGGGACGACCCGCGATTCATGACCGAACTGATCGCCGACGCGATGCACGCCTGGTGGGAGTTCATGCCCGCCCGCGTCGAGTACGACCCCGGCGGCGACTCGTTGCAGGAGCGCTTCCGCCTCTGGCGCGACTTCGAGTTCGGTGACCTCGTGACGCTCGCGATGACCGACGAGCGACTCTTTCGTGACCCACCGCGCGAAGCGATTCCCACGGCGGACAACGTCGGCCCCCAGTACGAACCCCCAGGGCGGACGATGCTCGGAACCGACCAGCGCGAGTGGCTCGTGGAGACGCTCACCGAGTCGGGGTCGAGGTGGACCGTCTGGGCCGACGAGGTGCTGACGGTCCCGTTCCGACTCGGCTCCGGCCCGCTGTCGCTGTACCCCGTACAGGGCGGCTGGGACGGCTACACGAGAGAACGGATGCGCATCACGGAGCGACTCGCCGACGCCGACGTCGACAACTTCGTCACGCTGACCGGCGACATGCACTGTTACATCGCGGCCTACCAGCAGACGTCCTACCCCGGACGAGTCACCGGCGGTGAGGGCGTCGCCCAGGGCGAGCGGATGGGCGTCGAGTTCATGACGCCCGCCATCACCTCGCTGAACGTCGCCGAGGCGTTACACCTCACCCGGGGGTGGCGCAAACGTCTCACCGAGCCGCTGCTCTCGTGGCTGATTCCGCTGATGAACCCCCACATCGAGTTCTTCGACAGCCACAACTGGGGCTACTCGGTCGTGGAGTTCACCCGTGAGGACTGTACCTACGTCGGCTACGCGGTGGACAAGACCGTGAACGGCCCCGCGGCCGAGAAGGAGGTCGTCGTCGCCTACCGCGTGCCGGACGGTCGGGTCGAACTCCGGGACGTGACCGACGAGTACGTCCGGTAGTCGCCCGTCCGGTCTCGTGTGCCTGACGCCCCGAGAGACCCGGTCCCGGGTGAGTGGTCCCCCCAGACGCGGTCACTCCGGGACCGAACGCACACGAACCGCCTCGTAGCTCGTCGGACAGCCCGTGAGCGGGTCCGACTCGACGAACACGTGGTCGCCGACCTCGAACGACCGGGCGGTGAGATACAGTGTCGTCGAGACCGTCCCGTCCACCTGCTCGGCGACGAACGCGTCGGCTCTGATACTCACGTTGCAGGTGATGTTCCGTCGTGTGACCCGACTCGTGAGCGTCCAGGTCGCACCTTTGACGTCCGGGTCACCCGTGCGTTGATACGCCTGCTCGACGCGCTCGTTTGCACTCCCCAGTGCCCGCTCACCCAGTCGGGCCGCCCCTGAGGCGAGGTCGCCGCGACCGAGAGCGCGTCGCCGCCAAATCCCGAGCTGCTCGGGTGTATCGGTCATGCTCTGTGTCCCCCGTGCGGTCCGACCGGTCGACGCTCGTCGACGGGGCGGACCAGCAGTCTAGTGGTGCTCCGCATCCTAAAATGTATGCTGAACAATACTTGTGTAGAGCGTCGTCCGACCCCCTCTTGCTGTGTCAGTGCGCTCGGTGTGGCCGGCGTCGGCCGTCGGGTCGACCGCTGGATTTAATTTGTCATATATCCAATCTTTTCACGATGGGGCCGAGCGATGGGCGAAGAGACGCTTCGACCGTGTCGCCGGCCGAGGCGTTCGGTGCCCTGAGTAACGAGACGCGGATTCAGATCCTCCGGGCACTCAGCGATGCGGGTCGTCCCCTCTCGTTCTCGGAGCTCCGGGACCGCGTCGGCGTCCGCCACGGGGGCAAGTTCAACTATCACCTCGACAAACTGGTCGGGCACTTCGTCGACAAGGTCGACGCCGGCTACACGCTCTGTCAGCCGGGCGACTGGGTCGTCCGGGCGATTCGCTCGGGGACCCTGACCGGCGGTCCGACGGTCGACCCGGCCGAGGTCGACCTCGCGTGCGCTCGCTGTGAAGTTCCACTCGAGGTGCGTTACTACCACGGCGCGGTTCGGGTGTCGTGCCCGGCGTGTCGCGGAACCGACGAGACGGCGACCGTGCGACGTCCGGAGCGCGACGTCGACCACGGGACCGTCGCGGTACTGCCGCTGCCGCCGGCGGGCGTGCAGGGACGGACGGCGATGGACATCCTTCGAGCGGCGGCAACGTGGACCCACCTGGACGCGCTGGCAGTCGCGAGCGGCGTCTGTCCGACCTGTTCGGCTGCCGTGGAACGTTTCGTCCGCGTCTGTGAGGCCCACGACGCTGTCGAGGAGCGCTGTGACCGGTGCGGTCGCCATCCCGCCGTGTGCGTCGAGTTTCGCTGCGCGAACTGCACGGACGGACGAGTGTTCGACGCCGTGACGGCGCTGTTGTACACGCCGGAGCTGTTGGCCTTCGTGAAGGACCACGGGCTCGACCCGACCGCCGATATCGTCGAGTGGAGCTGGGACTACAGCGCAGAGGTCCGCTCGACCGACCCGGTCGAACTCCGGTTCGTGTTCGCGCTCGACGGGGAGGAGCTGACGCTGACGGTAGACGGCGACCTCTCGGTCGTCGACGTGACGAGACGTGACGATTCCGAGGTCGCCTGAGCAGTGGCTCTCCTTCGGCCGTGCAGAGGTGAGTCCGCCGCGAACGACCGTCGGACCGTCTCGCGGACGCGAGGATGTCGGCGACGTGGGGGGCGAATCGTCGACGGCCGTTGGGCCCGGTCGCTCCTCCGTCCAGGTCAGTTCCGCCCGAACAGCAGGTAGCCCGTGTGTCCGACACCCGCCGTCGAGGGACGAGAGCCACGCTCGCCGAAGTCCATCCGACGCTGGATGGTCTCGAACGTCTCGACCTCGCTCAGGCCGGCCTCGCGTGCGGCCAGGTGTGCGTCACGGGTCCCCTCGACGAAGGGTGAGTAGACGGCGACGAAGCCGCCCGAGACGAGGAGGTCGGGAGCGCGTCCGACCGCCGTCGGCGCGTCCTCGGTGTCGAGCGTGAGGAGGTCGAACTCGCGCTCGAAGGTGTCGAGGTCGTCGGTGAGGTCGCCCGTCCGGACCTCGACGTTCTCCGCGACACCCGCGAGCGCCATGTTCTCCCGCGCGACGTCGGCGAAGTCTGGGTCGCGCTCGTAGCTCACCACGTCGGCACCGGTGCGACCGAGATACGCGGCGAGCACGCCCGTGCCGGTCCCGGCGTCGAGGACGCGGTCGCCGCGGGAGACACCCGTGTGCCCCATGACGAGCCCGATGTCGCGGGGCATCATCGGCGCGCCCGTGCGCTCGAAGTGGTCGAAGAGGTCGGGACCCCGCGGTTCGCGGGCGACGAACTCGGTGCCGAGATGGGTCTCGACGGTGTCGCCGGGTGCGACGTCCTCGGGCACCTCGATGACTCCGAGGTCGGTGCCGAACTCCGCGCCGGGTGCGAGGAGGTACTCGCGGTCGTCGTGGACGAAGAGCAGTCTCACGTCGTCAGCTCACTCGAACCGCGCGATGGCCGCGGCGAGGTCGCCGTCTTCGTCGGCGAGCGCCTCGCGGGCCTCGTCGGCCGAGACGCCGGCACGCTGGGCGACGATTTCGACGTCCGAGTCGGGGATGCCTGCGCTCGCGTCCGCGTCCGTGTCGGTGTCGGCGTCGGTATCTTCGGACGCGCTCTCCTCGCTCGCCCCGCGCTCGCGCGTCTCGGGCTCGCCGACGACCTGGTAGGTCTGGGTGCCCTGGGCGTCCATCCGGGTGACCTGTGCGTCCGAGAAGACGAGCTCTTCGTCTTCGGTCCGGATGATGACCTCCTCGGCGTCGATATCGGTGACGTCGATACCCATCTGCTTCATCATCTGCTGCATCTTCCGCGGGTTCATGCCGCCGCCTCCAAACATACCTGGCGAGAAGGTGTGGGCCGGCAAAAGCGTGGCGAACGACCGGAGTCTGTGTCTGTCGCCCACACACGCGACGACGAGTGTTCAGACGTGGTCTTTCGGCATGAGCGCCGCGAACTCCCGCGTTGCGAGCCACTCACAGAGCTGGACGAGCTGGTCCGTGGCGGCCTCGAACAGCCGTTCGCCCTTCTCGGCGGAGGCGTCGGTCTGGTCGCCCAACACGCCGTTGTCGGTGTTGTCGATGGCGTCGTAGAAGGTCCGTGCGCCGTTCTGCACCGCACCCGGGTGGTTCTCCCAGTCGACGAGGCCGCCGTCTCGCGCCGCCTCGAGGCGGTCGTCGTGGACGAGGTGTGGGTGGAGGTGCTGGATGAGCGACGTCTCCTTCGGGCCGCCGTGGGGACCGGGCTGGGCGAAGACCTCCTCGACGAGGTCCGGGATTGAGTCGTTCCACATCCACTCGATCGCGTACGCCGTCCGCGAGTCGCGAAGGCGACGGCCAACCTCTCGGAGGTGTTCGATGTTGCCGCCGTGGGCGTTGACGTAGACGATTCGGTCGATTCCGTGGTACGTCAGGTTCCGACTGATGGACTCGACGTAGTCTCTGAACACGGGCGCGTCGGCCCACATGGTGCCGTCGAACTGCCGGTGGTGAGGGCTGACACCGACGGTGATGGTCGGCGTACAGAGGTAGCCGGTGCGCTCGGCGGCCTCGCGGGCGAACGCCTCGGCGATGAGGTGGTCGGTTCCCTCGGGGAGGTGGGGGCCGTGCTGTTCTGTCGAGCCGAGCGGGACGAGGGCCAGAGACTCCTCGTCGAAGTACGTCTCGAGGTCGGGCCACGCCTCGTCTGCGAGATACATCGAGTAGATATCTGCCGTCGGGTAAGTATAAGTTGGCCCGAGCGAGGCCGGGTCGGCTCCGCGGGGGAGCGCGGTGGTCTCAGGTCGCCGCCAGCGAGACGCTCAGGAGCCGCCGTCGGCGGTGTAGAGGGAGACCGCGACGACGGCGACGACGACTTCGGCGACCTTCGAGGCGACGGACAGCGCGTTGACCCGGCCGCTCATCACGAAGAAGGCGACGACGGTCACGAGCGCGTAGCCGGCGGCGACGAGGTAGAGTTCGCGCCGCCAGTACCGGCTCAGGAGGAGGGCCACCCCACCGACGAACCCGAGCCCGTTGAGGTAGAAGAGTATCCCCATCGTCTGGCTGAAGCCCATCACCCGCGGCGCGAGGAGCAGGTGGATTCCGGCGGAGACGAGCGCGCCGACGACGGCGACGTACACGACGGGGTTCGACGGGAGGCTCAACAGCGGTCGGGTGCGTGCGGTGGCGGATGACCCAGACATCGGGTATCTGTCGACAGCGACGGAACATAGACTGTTGGGCTGGCGCACGCCAACTCCGCTCACTCGACGCGGACGCTCACGGCGAGCCCTTCTTCGACCGGGAGTAGCGTCGTCTCGAAGCCGGGGTCGGCCCGGACGAGGCCGAGGTACGCCGCGGCCCCCTCGGTCGTCGTGTCGACGTCCCACGACGCCTCCCGGCGGTGTGTCTCGGGGTCGGACTCCGCGCCCAACATCGCGACGAGCGCCTCGGTGTCGACGGGGCCCGAGGCGACGTTGTCCGCGACGACGACCCCGCCGGGCCGGAGCTTCGAGCGGACGCGAGCGAGCGCCGGAGCGTACCGCGCGGCCTCGTGGTCTAAGAGCACGACGTCGAAGGGGCCGTCGTATCGCTCGACGGCCGCCATCGCGTCGCCGGACTCGAAGGCGAACGTCACGTCGTAGGCGTCGTCGAGGAACTCCCGGGCGAGGGCGAGTTCGTCCTCGTCGTACTCGGTGAGGACGATTCGGCCGTCGCTCATCCCGCGGGCGAACCACGAGGCAGAGTAGCCGAAGCCGGAGCCGAATTCGAACACCTCGCGCGCGTCGGCGAGTCGCGCGAGAAGCCGAAGCACCCGTCCAGCGCCGGGACCGACGGTCGGGAACCCCTCGGCGACGGCGTGTTCGAGCATCGCCGACTGTCGGTCGTCGTGGGTCGGCCCCACCGCCTCGAGGAGTGCGTCTATCGCCTGCATCATGTGTCCGTGGTCGCGCCGGACAGCGGTTAACTGTACCTCCGCTCGGTCGCGTCTCCGCCGGTCGCTCCGCACCCCTCACCCGACGGCCGCGACTGACCGCGACGGACGACAGTCGTGCGAACCCGACCCTCGGGAGGGACGAACAGACCAACTCGGAAGAACAACTGTTATGACCTGATGGTGAGTTGTCGAGAGGTGAACGGAGGAGCCAACGGAGATGCCCATCGCCCCGTACGACCCCGACGACGACCCAGCGCCAGAGCCGTACCTACCGGACTTCGACGAGATCCTCGACCGGATCCTGAACGGCGGCGACGACCGGTCGCCGTCGACGGGCCGCGCGTAGGACCGACTGCAGCGCCGTCGGAGTCTCGAATCACGACCGCTCGCCGCCCCCGCTCACGTCCTCGTTTCTTCACGCCAACGACCACGGTTAAGTCGCCCCCGACCCTCACGGTAGTCAATGTACGACACCGACGAACTCGAGCGCATCCGCGAGGCGAAAGCCGAGTGGGAAGCGGAGACGCTCGACCCGACCGTAGAGCGATTCGGCGAACGCGAGGAGCAGTTCACCACGGACACCGGAGGCCAGGAAGTCGAGCCGCTGTACACGCCCGCTGACGTCGAGACCGACTACCGGGAGGACCTCGGCTTCCCGGGCCAAGAGCCCTACACGCGCGGGGTGTACCCGACGATGCACCGCGGTCGGCTGTGGACGATGCGACAGTACGCCGGCTTCGGGACGGCCCGCGAGACGAACGAACGCTTCCGCTACCTCATCGACAACGGCTCCTCGGGGCTCTCGCTGGCGTTCGACCTGCCGACACAGATGGGCTACGACTCCGACGCGGAGATGGCCGCGGGCGAGGTCGGGAAATCCGGCGTCGCCATCGACACCATCGACGACATGCGGACCGTGTTCGAGGGAATCCCGCTGGACGAGGTCTCGACGTCGATGACCATCAACGCGCCCGCAGCCGTCCTCCTGGCGATGTACATCGCCGTCGGCGACGAACAGGGTGTCGACCGCGAGAAGCTCAGAGGGACCATCCAGAACGACATCATGAAGGAGTACGTCGCGCGGAACCTCTACATCTACCCGCCGGAGCCGTCGATGCGGCTGATTACGGACATCTTCGAGTTCTGCGCGGCCGAGACGCCGAAGTTCAACACCATCTCCATCTCGGGGTACCACATCCGCGAGGCCGGCTCGACGGCGGCCCAGGAGGTCGCGTTCACCCTCGGTAACGGCATCGAGTACGTCCAGGCGGCCGTGGATGCGGGGCTGGACGTCGACTCCTTCGCCCCGCAGCTGTCGTTCTTCTTCAACGCCCACAACAACATCCTCGAAGAGGTCGCCAAGTTCCGCGCGGCCCGGCGGATGTGGGCGACGATCATGGAGGAACGCTTCGGGGCGGAAGCGCCCAAATCGAAGCAGCTGAAGTTCCACACCCAGACCGGCGGCTCCACCCTGACCGCCCAGCAGGTCGAGAACAACATCGTCCGGGTGTCGTACCAGGCGCTCGCGGCCGTCCTCGGCGGGACACAGAGCCTCCACACCAACGGGAAGGACGAGGCGCTCTCGCTCCCCACCGAAAAGTCCGTCCGGACGGCACTCAGAACCCAGCAGATACTCGCCCACGAGTCGGGGGCGGCCGACACCATCGACCCGCTCGCGGGGTCGTACTACGTGGAGTCGCTCACGGACGAGGTCGAAGCGGAGGCGTTCGAGATCCTCCAGGAGGTCGACGACCGCGGTGGGATGCTCGACTGCGTGAAGAACCAGTGGGTGCAGAAACAGATACAGGACGTCGCCTTCGAGCGCCAGCGCGAGATCGAGACCGGCGAGCGCGTCATCGTCGGCGTCAACGAGTACCGCGTCGACGAGGAGCCGGAGGTCGACATCGAGGAGGTGTCCGAGGAGGACGAGGCGCGGCAGGTCGAGAAGTTGCAGGACGCCCGAGCGGAGCGCGACGGGGCGACCGTCGAGGAGACCACCGCGGCCCTGCGGGAGGCGGCCCGCGGCGACGACAACCTCGTCCCGTACATCATCGACGCGGTGAAAGCACGTGTGACGGTCGGCGAGGTCTGCAACGTCCTGCGCGAGGAGTTCGGCGAGTATCAGCCGGGCAGCGCGCTCTGAGGGGCCATCGGCGGTCGGTCGCGACACCGCCGCGCGAAGCTCACACTCGCTGGGGGCGAGACACCACCTCGAACGAGCGTCTCACGAGTCGCCGACGGGAATCGGCTGTCGCTCGCGCATCGACCGGTCGTCGCGCGTCTCGACGGTCGCGAGCAACTCCTCGGTGATGGAGCTCTTGCGGTGGTCACACATCAGATGGACTCGCAGGTCGGTCCGGTCGGCGAACCGCCGCGCGCACATCGGACACTGTGTCGTATCCTTCATGGTTGTTAATGATATACTGGGTGCGGACCTCAAATAGGTATCGGTCACCCAGTCGAGAGTCGGTTGGACCGGCGGGGCACTGTTTATGCGTCGCGAGCGGGTCTTGTGGGTATGGAACTCGACCACGTCGGGGTCGCCACCACCGACGCCTCCGGGCTAGCTGGACTGTACGCCGACCTCCTGGGGACGAGCGTCGTTCACGAGGAGGTGTTCGACGGGATGCACGTCGTCTTCCTCGACATGGGGAACGGCTACTTCGAACTGCTCGAACCGCAGGAGGACGGAACCATCTCGCGATACCTCGACACGAACGGGCCGGGCATCCACCACGTCGCGTTCGTGACCGAGGACGTTCACGCGGCGCTCGACCGCGCCCGCGACCTCGACATCGCCCTCGTCGACGAGGAGCCGCGGCTGGGCGCGTGGGGCCACACCGTCGCGTTCTTGCATCCGAAGTCGACCGGCGGCGTGCTGGTCGAGTTCGTCGAGCACTGAGCCCGGTCGCACTCTCCGGCCCCACACCGGCCTCGCCGAGCCCCGCCACGAGTCACGACGCAGCGAGTACGACACGGCACCGTCGACGACGTGTCCGCGTGGCCCGAAAGAAAGACAGTAGTGGGCGCGCGCAGACAGGGACGCTACGGATGCAGGACTGGCTCTCTCACCGCGTACGGGCGACACCGAACCGCACGGCGCTCGTGCGCGCATCGACCGGCGAAACACTCGACTTCGCGGGCCTCGACGCGATGGTCGACGACCTCGCCGGTCGCCTCGCGGCGCTCGGCGTCGAGGACGGCGACCACCTCGGGATGGTGATGGGGACCCGTCTGGCCGCGGTCTGTACCGTCCACGCGGCCGAGCGGCTGGGCGCGGTCTTCGTGCCGCTCGGGGACACCCTCACGCCCGTCGAACTGGCCGACCAGCTCGCGGCGGCCGACGTCACGACGCTCGTCTGCTCCGCGGAGACGGAGGCGACGGCCGTCGAGGCGTTCGAAGGCCCCGTCTGCTCCGTCGACGACCCCGACCGCGACGCCGTGGCGTCGCTCGCCGACGCCACGCCCGAACCCGTCGGTCCCACCGAGTGGGCGCTCGACGACACCCGACTCCTGCTTTTCACGTCCGGCACGACCGGCGACCCGAAGGCCGTCCGACTCACCCAGGGGAACCTCCTGTGGAGCGCCGTCGCGTCGGCCTTCCGCCTCGGTCTCCACGCCGACGACCGCTGGCTGGTCTGTCTCTCCTTGCACCACATGGGAGGGCTCTCGCCCGTCCTCCGGATGCCGCTCTACGGGATGACTGTCGTCCTGCAGGAGTCGTTCGACCCCGGGCGGACGGCCGACGACATCGCCAGCCAGGACGTCACGTGCGTCTCGCTCGTCCCGACGATGCTGAAGCGAATGCTCGACCTTCGGGGGACGCTGGCGGACTCGCTTCGGGTGGTCTTACTCGGCGGCGCGCCCGCCCCGGACACCCTCGTCGAACGCTGTCGGGACTTCTCGGTCCCCGTCTACCCCACCTACGGGATGACGGAGACGTCCTCGCAGGTCGCGACGGCGACGCCGAGAGAGGCGTTCGACGACGTCGGGACGGTCGGGCGACCGCTCTTTTGGACCGACGTCACCGTCCGCGACGGCGACGGGGCCACAGTCGACCCCGGCGAGTCGGGCGAACTGGTCGTCGACGGGCCGACGGTCTCGCCGGGGTACTACGAGAACCCCGACGCGACGGGCGCCGCGTTCGGCCCCCACGGGCTCCGAACGGGCGACGTCGGCTATCTGGACGAACACGGGAGGCTGTTCGTTCTCGGGCGAGTCGACGACCAAATCATCACCGGCGGGGAGAACGTCCACCCTCGGGAGGTCGTCGACGTCCTTCGAGAGCACCCACAGGTCGACGACGTCGTCGTCGTCGGCGTCCCCGACGACGAGTGGGGCGAACTGGTCGGCGCGCTCGTCGTCGGGGACGCCGACGAACTGACCGTCGACGACCTCGAAGGGTACTGCCGCGAACGCCTCGCGGGGTTCAAACTCCCGCGCGTCATCTCGTTCGCCGAAGCGCTCCCGCGGACGGCCTCGGGGACCGTGGAGCGGGAGACGGTCCGTGACCGCCTGGTCGAGGGGATGACCGAGTCCGACGTCGGACCCGACATCGACATCGGCGTCGACGCGGACCTGGTCCCGGAGTCGACCGAGACGGGCGACCCCACGACGCGGACCGGCGACGAGTCCGACGCGACGGGGGGCGCTCGCAGCGACGCGGCCGGGGGGGACACGGGTGACGTGACGGGACCGACCGCGACAGGGACACCCGACGGCGCTCGGGAGACGACCGCCGACGAGGCGGCCGAGACGTTCCTCATCGGTGGGTCCGACTGGCGTCCAGGCGACCCCCTCCCGGACGAGGACGGTACCGACGACCCCGACCCGGCAACCGCTGACGACGGCGAACAGCCCGCGGAAGCGCCCGAGACGCCGGACTTCGTCCGCGAGGTCCTCTCGGACGACCAGTCGGCGGAAGCGGTCGACGACGTGTCGGTCGAGCCGAACGGAGACGCCGCCGACGAGGACGAGGACGGGGGCGCGAGCGTAGACGAGGAGGAACCCGAGGAGCGGGAAGCCGACGTCGGTGACGACGAGACGAGTCCGTCGCCCTGACCCGGCCCCGCCGTCTTCTCGGAGGAACAATGATTACGATTCCGTGTCACGGGTTCGTATGGTAGGGACCACTGCACAGACGCTACGGCCGTTCCTGTGGCGGGCCGCGAAGCTGTACCCCGAGCGAGAGGTCGTCTCGCGGACGCACGAGGGAATCGAACGGACGACGTACGCCGCCTACGAGCGGCGCGTCGCCCAGTTGGCGCACGCGCTCGACGACGCCGGGGTCGGACGGGACGACCGCATCGCGACGGTCTGCTGGAACCACACCCGGCACTTCGAGACGTACTTCGGCGTCCCGTGCCGCGGGTCACAGCTTCACACTATCAACCCGCTCCTGCCGGACCACCACGTCCAGTACATCGTCGAGAACGCCGCGGACGCCCTGTTGTTCGTCGACCCGTCGCTCGTCGAGAAGGTCGAGAGCGCGTCCAGGGACGACGGCGGTGCGTTCGACACCGTCGAGCAGTTCGTCGTGATGGGCGAGGAGGTCCCGGAGACGTCGCTCGACCCCGTGACCGACTACGAGTCGTTCCTGGCCGGCCACGACGAGACGTACGAGTGGCCCGACCTCGACGAGGAGACGCCGGCGGGGATGTGCTACACGTCCGGGACGACCGGGAGGCCGAAGGGTGTCGAGTACACCCAGCAGATGATGTGGGCGCACACGATGGGCATCCTCCCGGAGGCGGGCCTCGACATCCGCGCCGCCGACGTGGTGATGCCCGTCGTGCCGATGTTCCACGTGATGGCCTGGGGCCTGCCGCACGCGGTGACCGCGGCGGGGGCCAAACACGTCTACCCCGGACCGTCCCCCGACCCGGCGGACATCGCCCACCTCATCGAGGAGGAAGGGGTGACGTTCACCGCCGGCGTGCCGACGGTGTGGCTCGGCCTGCTGGACTACCTCGAAGAACACGACGCGGACCTCTCGTCGCTCGAACGCATCGCCATCGGTGGCGCGGCAGCACCGAAGTCGCTCATCCGAACGTACGAGGAGGAGTACGACGTCCAGGTGTTGCACGCGTGGGGGATGACGGAGACCTCCCCGGTCGCCGCCGCGGCACACCTCAAGCCGGGAATGGAGTCGTGGCCCGCCGAGAAACGGGACGAGAAGCGGGTGAAACAGGGGCTCGTCCTGCCCGGACTGGAGTTCAAGGTGATCGGCGAAGACGGCGAGGTGCCGTGGAACGACGAGGAGTTCGGCGAACTGTGGATCCGCGGGCCGTGGGTGACGACGGAGTACTTCGGACGGCCGGACGCGAACGAGACGGACTTCGAGGACGGCTGGCTGAAGACCGGTGACGTCGTCCGGGTCGATTCCGAGGGGTACATCCAGATCGTCGACCGCGCGAAGGACGTCATCAAGTCCGGCGGCGAGTGGATCTCGAGCCAGGAGCTGGAGAACGCCATCATGGCCCACGACGACGTGAGCGAGGCGACGGTCGTCGGCGTCCCCCACGAGCGCTGGCAGGAGCGGCCGGTGGCGTTCGTCGTCGCCCGCGAGGGCGTCGGCGAGGGGCCACTGAAGGACGACATCATGGACTTCCTCCGCGAGGACTACCCGACGTGGTGGCTCCCCGACGACGTCGTCTACATCGAGTCGGTGCCGAAGACGGCGACCGGGAAGTTCGACAAGAAGGTACTCAGAGAGGAGTACGCCGACCACGACGTGGCGGCCCCGGCGGAGGCGGCGCCGGACGACGAGTGACGGCCGGCGACCCAGACAGCCCAGCACACGCGGAGACGTTCACGAACTATTTTCACGGTCCCCACTAACGCCGAAGCATGGACCTCCTCGACGACAGTGTCGTCCCCGAGCACGCTCGCCCCGTCAAGGAGCGAGCGCGGGCGTTCGCAGCCGACCACATCGAACCCATGGCGGCCGACTACCACTCCACCGGCGAGTACCCGTGGGACGTGCTCGAGGCCGGGATGGAAGCCGGCCTCGTCGCGGGCGACATCGGCGAAGCGTGGGGCGGGAACGGATACGACCTCCTCGAACAGCTGGCCATCGCCGAGGAGCTCTTCCGCGCCGACGCGGGCATCGCACTCACCCTCCAGCTGACGAGCTTCGGCTGCAGCATCGTCGAGGACTACGGGACGGAAGCGCAGGCGGAAGAGTGGTTAGAGCCCGTGGCCGCACACGACCAGGTCTCGGGGCTCGCGGTTTCGGAGCCCGACACCGGGAGCGACATGGCGGGGATGACGACAGCGGCCGAGCGGACCGACGACGGCTGGCTGTTGAACGGCGAGAAGTACTGGGTCGGCAACGCCGTCGAAGCCGACTGGCTCACCCTCTACGCGAAGACGGACGACCACGAGAAGCCACACGACAACTACTCGCTGTTCATCGTCCCCACCGACGCCGAGGGGTATCACGCCGAGCACATCCCCGAGAAGATCGGTATGCGGGCGTCGAAGCAGGGACACATCGTCCTCGACGACTGTTTCGTCCCGGCGGCGAACCTCGTCGGGGAACGGGGGAACGGCTTCCGGATGCTCGCGGACTTCTTCAACAAGGGCCGTGTCATCGTCGGCGGCCACGGCCTCGGACTCGCGGCCGCGGCGCTCGAGGAGGCGTGGACGTTCGTCCACGAGCGGGAGGCGTTCGACCGTTCCGTCAACGAGTTCCAGGCGGTCCAGCACATCCTCGCCGACATGCGGACGGAGTTCGAGGCGGCGCGGGCGCTCACCTGGCGAGCGGCCGAGCAGGTCCACGCCGGGGAGGAGCCGGGGCTGTGGGCCGCGATGGCGAAGCTGAAGGCGACCGAAGTGGCGAACGACTGCGCCGAGCGCAGCATGCAACTGCACGGCGGCCGCTCCGTCTTCGCGGAGAACCGCATCTCGCGGGTGTACCGCGACGTGCGCATCCCGGTCATCTACGAGGGCGCGAACGAGATACAGCGAGACCTCGTCTACCGACAGTCGGGATGAGCGGCGAGGCGCGACACACATCGAGAGCCGGGGCACAGTGCCGATGAAGGCGCGGACGGCGCCGAGCGGCGCACAGGTCCGAACCGCTGGACTCCTCGCCGGGCTGTTCACGCTCTCGGCGGCCGCGGCGGCGTACGAAATCGTCCCCGCGAGCGTGACCCCCCTCATCCGTGACTCGCTCGGTATCGGCGCGGCCGCGGCCGGACTGCTCGTGACCGTGATGTACGCGACGTCCGTCGTCGCGAGCGTCCCCGCCGGCATCGCGCTCGACCGCGTGGGTGTCGTCCGGAGCGTCGTGGCCGCCGGTGTCGCGCTGCTCGTCGCGGGCGCGTGGGGGTACGCCGCCAGCGTCGCGGGCGCGTACTGGTGGGTCGTCGCCTCGCGCGTTCTCGGCGGACTGGCGTACGTCGTGCTCTGGAACGCCGGCGCCAACCTCGTCGGTGAGGCGGTCACGCCGCAGCGCCGCGCGACGGCCGTCGGCGTCTTCACCGCGAGCGCCCCGCTCGGGTTCGCCCTCGGGCAGTTCGGCGGGCCGCGCATCGCTGCCGTCGCGGGGTGGCCGGCCGTCCTGCCCACGTTCGCGGGGCTCGCCGTCGTCGGGATGGTCATCTTCCTCGTCACGACCCACGGCTACGAGTTCTCGGTGTCGGCGGAGGTTCCAGACAGGGCGGCGCTCGTCTCCCTCTTCACCGACCGGGGGGTCTGGACGCTCTGCCTGCTCTGTTTCATCGCGTTCGACCTCTATCTCGTCTTGAACAGCTGGTTGCCCAGCTACCTCTCGGAGGGGCTCGGCGTCGGACTGGCGCTGAGCGGTCTCCTGACGGCAGTGTTCCCCGCGGTGGGCGTCGTCGCACGCACCGGTGGGGGCGTGCTCTCCGACCGGCTGTTCGACGGCCACCGTCGGCCGGTCGCCGTGCTCGCGTTCGCCGTCGCGACACCCGGCGTTCTCGGCCTCGTGGTGACGAGACACGTCGGGACGGTCGTCGGTCTCGTCGTCGTCGCGGGGCTGGGAGTGCAACTCGCCATCGGGCTGTTGTTCTCGTACGTGACGGAGGTGGTCGCCAGCGAGGTCCGCACGACGGCCGTCTCACTGTTGACCGCGGCTGGACTGGCCGGTGCCGGTCTCGCCCCCGTGGTCGCGGGCGGACTTATCGAGCGCGTGGGCTACCAGACGACGTTCCTCGTCGCGGGCCTCGTCGGCGCGGTGGGCGTCGCGGTGGCGTGGCGAGCGCCCGAACCCGCGGACGCCGTGGATGCCGCGCGAACGTGACATTCACGAACGCCTTCAAAATGGTATTTGTTACCACACGACGAGGAGAAGGCGGCTATGTCGACAACCGAACTCGACGGCAAGACGGCAATCGTGACCGGGGCGGGTGGACAGATCGGCGGCGGCATCGCGCGTGAGTTGGCGAAAGCCGGGAGCGACGTGGTACTCGCGGACGTGGACGTCCTCGATACGGCCTACAACCAGCAGGCGAGCGAGGAGATGCACGGGGCGGAGACGGCCCACAGGCTCGCCGACGACATCGAGACGATGGGGCGGCAGTCGATGGTGGTCGAGTGCGACGTGACCAAGGCGGACCAGGTCGACGCGATGATCGACCGGACGGTCGAGGAGTTCGGCGGCCTCGACATCATGGTGAACAACGCCGGCATCATC